>CAZCMK010000004.1:13125-39797 GCA_964499775.1 uncultured Dehalococcoidales bacterium
GCCACGGCTGTCTGCCGCAGCGACCTCCATGTTATCGAGCCTGGCTTCCCTGCCCAGCTACCCGGTCTTCCCGGGCATGAGACAGCCGGTCACGTGGTAGAAGTGGGACAGGGCGTCAACAGGATAAAGGTAGGTGATATTGTCTGCGCAACCACGACGACTGTAGGCTGCGGCTTCTGCGATAACTGTCTTGCCGGCAACCGGACCGCGTGCACCACCTACCCGATGATGGGACCGGCGCGGCATGAGCCGGGCCTTCATAACAGTAAAGGCGAGGCGATATCCAAGATGGCGGGGACGGTGGGCGGTTTCGCCGAGTATGCGCTGGTCAACGAGTACCAGTGCGTTAAAATCGCCGACGATATGCCCGTCGATAAGGCATGTATTCTTTCATGCGCCGTATCAACCGGCTTCGGCTCGTCGATCACAGCAGGGGTACAGCCTTTCAGCAGCGCTCTGATTATCGGCACCGGTGGCGTCGGCATCAGCGCCATTCAGGGGTCTTACTTCCAGGGCGCCTGCCCCGTAATAGCCATGGATATCCTCGATAACAGGCTGGAATCCGCCAGAAAATTCGGCGCAACCCACACCATTAATTCCTCCAAAGTCAACGACCCTATCCAGGCTGTGAAGGATGTCACCGAAGGCAAGGGCGCCGACTACGTGTTTATCACCGTCACCACGGCAAGTAACGACCTTGTAAAGCAGGCAATCGAGATGTCCAGCGCAGACGGGGTGATTGTCAAAATCGCTCTGAGTGAGATGACTCCGGAAGCAAGAGAGGATATCGAGTGGATGCGACAGCTATCAGGCATGAACATTCAAAGGAGAGTACTCAACACGTTAATCGGCTCTTCAAATATCATCCGCGACATTCCCAATTATGTAAAGCTCTACAAAGCGGGGCGACTCAACCTGGATGACCTCGTCTCCGGCCATTACCCTCTGGAAAAGGTAAACGAAGCCATGGACAAACTGAGAACCGGGGAAGCCCTGCGCAATATCATCATGATGTAAACCGGATAATGTTATTCACCTGAAAGAATAACAGCCCGGATAGCTGAATTTCGCTAACCGGGCTAGTTTTTTTAACGCTACCCTCACCCTGCCGGGCATTTATGCAGGCAGATATCACAGAGGATTGAGCGACCCTCTTCGGTTTTAGGAGTAATATTGGAGAGGCAAATCGAGATATCAGGCATCCGGTAAGGTTCGAGGGCATTTACCGGGCAGGCGTCGATACATATCGAACACTGGCTGCATACCGGGTTCTCTTCCTCGGTTCCGGCAGCTTCAGTAAGGGGCTCCAGAGGGGCGTTTGTCCTGACAGCCATAAAGCGGAGACGGTTGCCATATACAGGATGAAGCACGACCGTATTCTTACCCCGCCTGCCGAGTCCACAGCGAATCGCCTCCTCCTTGAGGTTAATCTCACCTTTAAGAGGATAACCGTAACGCCCGACCGCCCTGGCGATAAACCCTCTGGCCCGGATGAAATCCAGCAATTTTTCAAGCCCCGGCGCTACATACTTCTCGAACCCGTACATCCTGAAACCGCTTTCTTCATGTCCGAAATCGTCGAGATTGCGTTCCGGAGTTGATTCAAGCCCCAGAATCAACAGCCTGTCGCCCTCAGCCAGGCGGCTTACGCCGACGACATCAAACAGCGAACCTGCATATTCGACTATCTGTTCAGCTACGTCCATTTTTATAGACCCTTAGATATACATACTATTTTAGCAAAACCAATTACAATTATACCATTACGATAAGCAGTACCATCGTTATTGACAAAGAAACCTGAATAGCCTATATTGCTCATACTCAAACTAAAAATACGGTGCTGGACATAGAAAGGAGGTTATCATGAGAACAGAATCACGGTTCGTCAGACTGCGTGTCTACAACGGAATCATGGGTTGTCTTCACTTGGCCCAAGCTATTTTCATATATCTGCTGAGTAATGACTTTTCCCTGCCCCTTACGACTTCGTTCCTGAAATACAATGTTGATACGGGCAAGCTGTGGCCGGTAACCGATACCGTGGTCAACCTGCCTTTCGGACCGCTGGTAGCCCTCTTTTTACTTCTTTCCGCCATCGCCCATTTCACCGTTATCTCACCGGGGGTTTTCGGCTGGTACGTCAGGAACCTGGATAGAGGCATCAACTACGCCCGATGGTATGAGTACTCTTTCAGCGCTTCCCTGATGATAGTGCTTATCGGCATGCTGTGCGGAATTTATGATTCCGCGGCTCTCCTGATGGCTTTTACACTTACGGCGGTCATGAACCTCTGCGGACTCATGATGGAAATCCACAACCAGAAAACGGAGAAAACTAACTGGACATCCTACATTATAGGCTGTATTGCGGGAATAGTACCGTGGATAGCAATTGCCATCTATTTCTTCGGGTCCCTCTCAACGGCCGAAGATGGCATTCCCACCTTTGTCTACTTTATCCTGCCGACACTCTTCGTCTTCTTCTTCAGTTTCGCCCTGAATATGGTGCTGCAGTACCGCAAGGTCGGAAAATGGCAGGACTATCTTTTCGGTGAAAGAGTATACATTCTGCTGAGTCTCGTCGCCAAATCCGCACTCGCCTGGCAAGTTTTCGGCGGGACGTTAAGACCGGTATAGTATAATAAATATAACAGGTTAGCTATATAGTTTAGTAACAAGCGAGGTTTCAACTATTGTTTACTATTGATAATACTGTCCTGATAATCATCGATGTTCAGGAGAAGCTGTTCCGTGTCATGCACGAGAAAGAAACACTTTCCGGCAATATCGCAAAACTGGTCAAGGGAATGCATGTTGTGGATATCCCCGTCATAGTCACCGAGCAGAATCCGGACGGGCTTGGACCGACGATACCCGGGATTTCCGGTATTCTGCCAGAAATGCAGCCGATACCAAAATTCAGCTTCAGTTGCTGCGGCGAAGAAGCCTTCCTGAAGAAGCTCGAAGAGATGGGCCGCAAGCAGGTGCTACTTACCGGAATCGAGACGCATGTCTGCGTTTACCAGACGGCTCTCGACCTGATGGGCTCCGGCTATGAAGTCCAGGTTGTCACCGATTGCGTATCATCCAGGACACTTGAGAATAGAGACATTGCCCTTAACAGGATGGGAATGGAAGGAGCCATGCCGACCACCACGGAAATGATACTCTTCGAGCTACTTAAAACCGCCGGGGACAGTAAATTCAGGGCAATCAGCATAATAGTGAAATAACAGGCATGAAAGAGACAGAGACGAGACTGACTGTTCAGGTACAGCCCAACGCCGCTCGTAATGAGGTGCTGGGCTTGAGGGAAGGAGCTCTGCATATAAAGATTGCGGCGCCTCCGGTAAAAGGCAAAGCCAATCAGGAGCTAATCAAATACCTGAGCAGTATTTTGGGTATAGCCAGGAGCCGGATAGCCATTCTAAAAGGCGCAACCAATAGAAAGAAGCTGGTTGGTATCGAAGGACTGGACAGGGAAAGGGTTACGCAGATAATCACCGATAGAAAGGACAGGAACAAGACCAGGTAACAACACGGTAGATAACTTAACCGTTCCGGTTATTCAATCTTTCTTTCAATAACAACCCGCGCACCCGACCGGACTCCTTCCAGTTCGGTAGCGTACCCCACTACCCTGCCGAAAACCGTGACGGCGCTGGCAGGCCGTATTTCGTCACCCTTACTCATCGGAGTCGGCCCGAAGAAGATACAGAAAGCGTTGCCCACCGGCCAGTAGCCCAGGTCGCCTATCTCAACCAGCTCCTGCCCGTTTTCCAGCCCGACGTCTAGTTCCTCAGGAAGCGCAAAGTACAGTTCGTCTCCCCAGATGCTGCTTTGCACATCAACAGGCAGGAGTTCCCAGATAGCATCCGCAGTAGCCGTATCCTTCAGGACAGCCTCCAGCTCTATACCGCTGACTATTATCTTAATTGTCCTGTCCATTATTACCCCCAGATATAATAACCAATTCACCGCCGATAATACAACCGTAAAAGCAGGTTCTATTCAGCTTTGACTTAACCAAACACACCGAATCGTTTTTACTGGTATAATAATTACAGACAGGCATTATCACAGTCACATATACCTGTCATTACAGCCCTGAATAAAGCAGTAATTAAACTTCACTCATGGAAACAGAAACTGTAGACCCCCAAACACAAAAAAAGCTTATCGCCGCACAGAAGACTGAAATAACGGAACATTTCATCTATGACCGGTTATCTCAATCCGTAAAAGGCGCCCACAACCAGGAAGTTCTCAAGCGTATCTCCGAAGAAGAACTCAGACACCATAATCTCTGTAACTACTATACCTGCCTGGATGTCCAGCCCCACAGGTTCAAGATATGGGCTTACTATATTATATCCAAGATATTCGGGGTAACCTTTGGACTGAAGCTGATGGAGCGTGGAGAGGAAAGAGCCCATGCCGCTTATCAGGAACTCGCCGGGACGATACCGGAGGTCAGAAATGTGATGCTGGACGAGGAGAGACACGGCAGAGAACTGATAGACTTAATCGACGACGAGCGGCTTGAATACAGCAGCGATATAGTGCGGGGACTGAACGTAGGCCTGGTGGAAATCACCGGAGCACTCGCCGGACTTACCTTCGCCCTTCAGAACACGGGGCTGATATTGACTTCAGGAGTAATTATCGGTGTTACCATGTCTTTATCACTTACAAGCACCGAGTATATCGCAACCAAGTCAAGCACAAGCATTAAGAGCCCCCTGAAGTCAGCTATTTACGCAGGTCTGGCTAATATCGCTACCGTTGCGTTTCTGCTCTTTCCCTATCTAATCTTCGCCAATATATACGTATCCCTCGGTTTTATGGTTCTCAACGCCATAATAGTCGTTTTCATATACACTTTATACCTGTCGGTAGCGACAGGAACTCCGGTGATGAAGCTGTTTCTTGAAATGGCGGTAATCAGCCTGGGAATAGCGGCTCTTGCATTTGGCATAGGAGTCCTGGCAAGAGAACTACTGGGTATCCATGTATAGTTCAGGCATCAAGGCAACTGCCTTATGATGCAATTGTTCAGGTAGAACCGGATGAAACCCCCGGAGCGCAGTTCACCCCGGAGGAGCCGGTACCGAACATAGAAAAGACCCTCTCCGGCGATTCTGCTCCACACTCAGGACACTCTATATCTTCATCGCTGGCGGACATACTGCGGAGAAGCTCGAACTTCTTATTGCACTTACGGCATTTATATTCATAAATGGGCACGGTCAACCAACCTCCGTACACAATCCTAGATTCTCAATATCATTATAGCACATAGTGGGCAAGCCCTAACACAGCCTCCGCATCCCTTACACAAAGACGGATTGGGCATGGACGGCTCACACGGGGCTTCCTGCCTGAGCAGCTTACGCTCGCAGGCTTTTACCGCCGGGCATACGCCGTTTTCGCAATTATCCGGGCGGCACTTATTATAATCGACTACAGCCATTTTTGAAGGCATAACTACCCTCACGCCATTTCTATACGACGATGTTACATCACTTCGGTTTTTATTGTATGTGATTTTTATCAGGGCGTGCAAAACGGCAGGGTGATATCGACCAATAATACCACCCTGCACGACTGTTCGTTGACTTAGGATAGACCCGGGGCTAGAATGTGACTGAATGCTACCATGACATAGAGTCCGTATTAATGAGGTTTGTTTCAATCACGGTTCTGGCGGTTTGTACTGTTTTGCTACTTTTTTCTGCAACCGGCTGCAGCAACCCTGAAACGCCGCAGAGTGCGGATTCATACCCTTTCCCTGCCGAACCGCCTGATATCCCCATGCCTGAGCTACCGGTAGAGTTAATGCTTTCCAGCCAGCTTAATATTATAGACGGGCAAAAGATAGGTTATACAGAGAATATCGAAAACCTCCATTTTTACAACTGCGAAATTTCTATTAAGGGCAAGGATATCACGGTCAAAAACTGCGAGTTTCTAAACAGTATCATCTATCTGGAAAACAGTGAAGATATACTGTTTGAAGGTAACATCGTCAGAGACCTGAACAGGTATGAAAAAACAGCCCTCATTATAAGCAACTCAATCAATATCACCGTTACAGGCTGCTGGTTTGAAGCTAACTACATCGGGCTTGGCATTAACGGCAGTTCAGTCAGTGTTTTAGAAAACCGCTTTTTGAATAATAACGGGCATAACGCCCTGGCCATCGGTGACGGCTCCTCCGCCGGAGTTTCCGGTAATTACTTCTACGGCAGCTTCCCGCATGCCATCCTTATTATGAACAGAGACGCTTCGCCGCAGACAACCGTGGATATCCACCACAACATCATCGACCAGACGGGAGAAGACGCAATAAATTTCGAGGACTACAGAGGAGCCAGTCCAAGCCGCGTTTACGCCAATATAATCACGAACACCGGCTGGGCGGCAATCAACGTGGAATATAATAGCTGGGAAGCCAATATAACCATCGAGGCCAACTGGATAGAAGGCACCGGCATAGACTGGGAACTGCCGTTGCACCCGCTTAATCCCGAGCAGTTCCAGCAGGGCTGGGGGCACGGCATACTGGTGGAGGACTCCAGCCTGGTAACTATCCTGAATAACCGGATTATAAAGGCAGGTGAAAACGGTATCGAGATAACGAACGGCCGGGACATAACCGTCACGGATAACGGAATATCCTGCTCCGGGGCGGGAATCGGCCTGCACGCTTATAACGAGTCTTCGCTTCAGCGAGAGTTCTCTCCACTGAAATCGGAAAACGCCGGTAGTTCGCACGCCACTGTCGATAACAATGTCATATTCGAAGCGCGAGAAGACTACGAGATAGACGAACTATCGGAGATGTCAATTCCGGACTAGATTTAAGATACTCTGCTACCAGCTATAAGGCTTTCCGCCATCTGCCTGCCAAGATGTCTGGCCTGTTCTACAAGGTCAGGCTTGCCCTCGACCTCACCGGCAGTATTCGCGTACCCGCTAACAGTGAACTTGCCACCCTCCTTGATATCGAAACACCAGTCGACGAACTGGTTCAGGGTATGCAGGGTGTCATCGATAGCCTCCATCTCGGCAACTACTATCAGACCCACCACTCTTGCCTTATACTTCATATCATGCTTGTAGGGAAAGTAGTTTCTGTCAATGAACGCTTTCATCTGAGCGGACACGTTATACCAGTAGACCGGGGTCGCCAGGATAACCCCGTCGGCATTAAGAAACTCGGCCAGTATCCAGTTTACGTCATCCTTCTGCGTGCATGACTCGAATGATGAACAGTCATCATGTCCGAGGCACGGTCTGACGTCATACTGGCTGAGTACAATCTTTCTGGTTTCGATACCCAGCGCAGTCGCTTCTTCCATCGCCACATCCACCAGGTAGTTCGTGTTGCCTTCTAGCCTGGGACTGCCCCCAACAGCAACTATCTTCAAACTCCACCTCCCCGATATAAAGCTACCGATTAGTCAGAGTCACCCTGTTCCTTGAAATCTATTGTGTATGATCTCATGGGTCCGGTAGCGAGAAACCAGATAGGCCTGTCTACCCGCCTGAAGTAAACAGGGCAGTGTTCCAGTCCAGCGGGCACAAATATCATGCTGGTCTTGGTGAGAATATGTTTCTCTCCGCCGAGCCATAATTCAACCTCTCCACCCAGGTCGAGCGGGTCATCCGGATTGGTTCCGAGAAATCCCAGATATTCATCCCAATCATGTGAATGCGCTTTATCCGGATGAGGTTCATCCGATGCCTTGTACCACCAGGTACCCATCGTATAGTAACCGCCCTCTACAATCTCACCATCCACATACACGTTGACCTTTCTGGTATCTCCCACCTCTTTCCACTCCTCTACATCCCTATCCCTCGGCCTGGTGACGATGTATTTCCCGTATTTCGTCTCTGACATTTTGTATACTCCCTTTCTGTGTTAATTATCCGTCTTCAGCCTTTAGTTACAACGGATAACAGGACAGTAGCACAGATAGAAAAAGCAGTCAATCCAACCGGTAAAATTAAAATACCCGGGCTGCGGGTAGCCCGGGTATTTTAATATGGAGCGTAGGATAAACCGGAGAGAATACCCTACTGGGGTATAGTTTATCATTGAGTTATAGGTCTGTCAACCACTTTTCAGTATTTTTTCTTTGTTTTTTTGGCAAATTAACCTGCCAGCGTGTATAATATCGTGTATACCATAATGAATACATATCTGAAGGGGCACCATGGATAGCGAGGAACAGTTAGGAGTACCGAGAGAAGTAATAGTAAAACGCCTTAAAAGGGTAGAGGGTCAGGTCAGGGGTCTCCAGAGAATGGTCTCCGAAGAACGAGACTGTGAAAGCATTATAACCCAGCTGGCGGCCGTTCGTTCAGCTATAGATAGTGCCGGCGCATTAATACTGAATAATTATATGACACTTTGCTTCAACGTCGACAGGGAGAATAAACCCGAGGAAGCCCCCCTCAGTTCTCTGGCAAGAGTGATAGCTATCTGGGGACGGGTAAAAATCGGTAACAGTAAATAGGCTATAGACCGACCAAAACCCTGCATCAGAGAGACAGTCCCAGCCACGTAAACAGTGATTTCAGCTCCTGAACGGAGTACACAGATTCTTATTCCGCAGTGTCGCTCTTCTTAACCCTGCTTTTACGCTTGAAAACGAACCAGAACGGTACCGTGGCGATAATAACACCGGCGATAACACCGCTGAGCCATTTTGACCATGCTTGAGAGGTAGCTACCCGTGGTTCTTCGGGTAAGCCATATACCGAAGGTCGGTCAGTAAGGACATACATTACGTGCAAACCGCCCGATTCATATTCACCGTACAGGTTCGCCTCCGGATACCCCCTGCCCTTGAGTGACTCAACCTGTGTTTTAGCCTCCGCCAGTAGATTTTCGCGTTCTCCGAACTGGATAGCTCCGGTCGGGCAGGCGTCGGCACAGGCAGGTATTTCCCCGTTACTCGTCCTGTCTATACAGAAGGTGCATTTACGGGCTGTACCCGTATGCTCATCCTTGTGGGGAACACCAAAGGGAC
Organism: uncultured Dehalococcoidales bacterium; assembly: GCA_964499775.1. Lineage (GTDB taxonomy): Bacteria > Chloroflexota > Dehalococcoidia > Dehalococcoidales > UBA2162 > MGML01. The sequence goes on from CAZCMK010000004.1 coordinate 22,173, forward strand.
AGGCCTGAACGCAGTAGCCACAACCTATACACCATTCCTGGTCGATTACGACAGCCGCTCCGTTATGGGAAATAGCGCCTGTGGGGCAGACCTGCTCGCATGAGGCATCCACACAGTGCATGCAGGCGTGCTTTCTGGAACTCCATCCGCCATCTTCTTTATGTACGGTATAAAGCGTCGACCAGGTATGTCCGCAGAGCTCTGGCGGGTCGTCCATCTCCGGTCGTATAGTCTCCGGTAGATTATTGTAATTTTTACAGGCTGCGTAGCACCACCAGCAACCGATACACTTCGAGACGTCAATGAGCATCGCCATGGTTGAAAGGCTGTTTGCTTCAGCGGCGGCCTTCGTCTGGGTTAGAAGTTTGGATGGCAGAAGTAAAGCGAGTCCTGCTGTGGCTCCAGCAGATTTTAAAAGCTCTCTTCTGCTTATTTTCATCTCCGCTCCTTCGTATCGGGAATTACTGAAGCCGGTGATTACGGTGATGGAATCTCCTCCACTATCACTCCCTGGTTGGCTTCCAGTTCATCTGCTCTGATATCTTCCTCTGTAAGGAAGATATCGCTATTGCCGTGACAGGCTTCACAGCTCTCGTTCTGGGGGGTATGCAACTGTATATTGTGCGGTGTGGCGTATTTCCAGGTCGACAGCGTATCGAAATTCGATATCAGGTTGCTGCCGTAATAGTCGAATGTATCGGAGCATGTCGGTACGTGACGCAGCACTACATATTTATAGGGTCTCTCGGACGATCTTATCGGATTATAGCCGATTTCAAAGTCCATCTGTGAAGCTTCGCTGATTCGGCAGGGTATTCCTTCTTCATCAATTGAAACATGGCATCCGTAGCAGTTCTTATAAGATACAGAGTGGCATACCTGGCACTGGAGGTCGCTCAGATGCTGCTCATGCTGAGGGTTACCTTCGGTGTTCGTCCATACATCCTCATGACAGTCTTCGCATTTAACAGCGTTAGGATTATCGTATCTTGTGCTGGCATCCTGTGTCGAACCATGAAGTTCTTCTCCGTGGCAATCCGTGCAGGTCATAGTTTCCTGTGTCCAGTGGACATCAGCCGGTATTCCCTCGTTTTCGCCGAGATATTCAGCACCGACACGTGAGCCGTGGCAGGCAATGCAGTTATACTGAGTGGAAGGGGTTTCCCTGAACTCATGGCTGGATAAAAAGCCTCCTCCAGTTTCGTCCGGTCTGCTGACATGGCACTGTCCGCAGGAAGTGTGGCATGAATCACAATGGTTCTCGAAAACCTCATTCATCTCCGGATACTCATCGAAATCACAGCCCCTGGTTTCCAGTGCCGTCTTAAAACCTTCGAGCGTTGTGTGAAGACTGAGCGCATTTACATGAGCTACATCGGAATGACAGGTATCACAACTGATATCAGAGGGGTCGGCATTAATTCCAACATGGGCAAGCTCTTTGTCTTCCAGGCTGCTATCTCCACCGTGGCAGATGACACAGCCTACTTTACCATGCGTATCCTGAAGAAAATCGGCATCATCCAGGAAGACCTTCTCCCAGACCTCCAACGGAGGCAATTCGCCTCCTCAGCCCTCACCCGACGTTTCTTCGGATACCTGCTCTACCTCTGCCGATGCCGCTTGCTGGAGCATGTCCTTATCGGAGTGGCAGATTACACAGCTACTCACTTCTTCACCCGGCACTTCGGGAGACGGGTTACAACCGGTCAGGATAAGTACTACCGGTATTAGCACTGCAAACAGTAAATACGCTACTTTTTTCATCGGCCAACCCTTTTCCTCATTTTATTCTTAAAGGATATGCATGACCGTATTTTTCTATATATCCTGGCTGGTCCGGTATATTCCCTAACCAGCCGTTTTTACCAGGTTACGGTTCTACTCTGTAGCCCTGTACTGTACTGGCATCGAAGCACTTGCCGGCATTTACCGCCGGGTCGGAAGACCATGAACACATACCGAACTTTATGCTGTAAGCATCGTATCCCAGCATTTGCAGTAAAGATACTCCCTGGGCTGCCGACTGACCAGTATAGCAGTAGACATAGACCGGTGAATCGAGGTCTATCTGGTCCAGGTTATCGGCAAGGTTGTCCAGACTGATATTGATTGCGCCGGGGATATGCCCTGAAGCGTAGTCGGTAGCACTGCGCAGGCTGATTATAGTCATATCTTCGGCCTCGGCAATTTTCATGTTGAGGTCGGCAGCGGTTATATACTTCGGTGAGACCGTTTTTGCCGCTGCTTCTATAATGGCACTTTCATTGCTTGAGGTTGTATTGTCAAGCTCAGGAGAATCATATTTCATCGCCGCTGTGTTGGCTGTTGTCTCAATTTTATAATCGACCTGGTGAGAGGCAGGGTCGAACCGCGATACATAGATATCGGGGTCTGCTACCCAGGACGACATTCCATGAAGCAGGTTCTGTACATCATAGCCAAGTACGCCGAGAACAGCGGCTGCAAATGAAGCATTCTGCCCTGTATAGCAATAGACCAGAATATCTTCATCTTTCGGAAGTGTAGTCAGCTCGGTGAATTTTTTATTTACCGCACCCGGGATATGCCCGTTGGCATAATCATCGGCACTGCGAAGACTGACGATATACGGAGCATCACCCTCGGCAATAGCCATATACAGATCAGATGCTTTTATATTACCCGCCCTGTCAGCGAGGTAGGCGTCGACGGCATCCCTGACTACATCGAACTCATCAACTGCTTGCGTTTCCGAGGTAGTAGTTGTTGTAGTGGTAGTCGTAGTGGTCTCGTTGGATGTTTCTTCTCCACCCCCGCAGCCGGTAAGTATCGGCATTACCGTCAATACTATCAGCAGGAGAATGACGGTAAATACGCCCGGCCAAGTTTTGTTTCGCATCCGGTATTCCCCCTTATTTTCTCCTACTTTTTTGCTCCATTATCAGTGCCTGGATATTTCCAGGCATCATAAACCCAGCTTTACCTTTCTGAAAATTTGGTATGTAGACCGGATAACATCCTGAAATACCCAAAATCTACCAAATATACCATACTGGGGTAGCCTAAGTCAATTATATAAAGCGATATTTTTTAATATATCTACCGGAAAATACTCTGAGAAAGATAGCTTCATTGACACTGCATATACCGAAAAAGTAGACTGGTAGAGGGGGTATCAGCCTGGAAGTTTACCGTTAATTATGAGTATAAGAAAAAGGTATCTGGTCGGGGCAATAATCCTCGTGCTGGCGGTGGGTTATCTTCTATATCTGAGCTTCGGCAGTTCAGTGAGTTATTACGTGACCGTAAGTGAGTTCTTTTCCAGAGGTACCGAGCTCTACGACACCCGGATAAGGGTAGCGGGCGAGGTTGTCGATAGTCCTATCGAATGGGACTCCGGAAAGCTGGAACTAAAGCTCGCTATCACCGAAGGCGGCGATACTATGACTGTAATTTACAGCGGCGCCAGGCCCAGCGGACTCGAAGCAGGCGTCAGTATCCTTGTCGAAGGGAAATACGACACCGACGGAACATTCCGGGCTACGCAGTTGATAATGAAGTGCCCGTCCAAGTATGAACCTGAAGAATAGAAATTGCAGATGGCAGAAACGGGAAATGTCTTACTAATTGCTGCTCTTTTAGCAGCCATATTCACCGCGGCGGCTTCAGTCTTCAGTATAAAGACAGGTCGCGGACGATGGGCTGCCGGCGCCCGAACCGGTGTTTTTACTGTTTTCGGTCTATACACTCTTTCAATAGCAATTATTTTGTATGCTTTCTTTACCAAAGATTTCAGTCTGAAGACTGTAGCCGAACATTCCAGCCGCAGTCTCTCCGCTTTTTACACCCTTAGCGCTCTTTATGCGGATAAAGCAGGTTCGATGTTCTTCTGGGGCTGGCTGATATCACTTTTTACTGCCGTGCTTGCTCTACGAAAGACCAGCCTTCCCCATCCTGTTATGCATTACGCTCTTATCATCCTGGCAATAATCGAGATATTCTTCATATCGCTCATCACTTTCGGGGTCAATGTTTTCGAAAAACACCCATCGCCTCCTGCTGACGGCTTCGGGTTAAACCCGCTGCTGCAGAATTTCGGTATGCTGGTACACCCTCCCCTGCTGTACCTGGGTTTCACCGGGTTTGCCGTGGTATTTGCTCTGGTCATGGCATCATTGATAAGTCGTAACCTGGACTTCGGCTGGAGCGGGACAGTAAGGAGATGGACAATCTTCGCCTGGTCTACTCTGGGCGTCGGCAACCTGCTGGGAATGTGGTGGTCTTACAATGAACTGGGATGGGGCGGTTACTGGGCATGGGATACCGTGGAAAATGCAGGGCTCATGCCCTGGCTGCTGGGAACGGCTTTCGTCCATACGATTGCGTTAGGCAGGCGGAAAAACTACCTGCGGAACTGGACCCTGCCGCTGATTATATTCACCTTCGCCCTGACCCTGCTGAGTCCGTTTATTACTCACGGCGGTATAGAGTCGCCTTTACACGGCTTTTACGGCTCATCGTTTCCGCCTTATATCCTTGCTGCTATCCTGATAACCATAATCGTCTCACTCACACTTGTGTTTCTCCGCGGCGGGAACCCAGACAACAGCGAAAAACCGGACTCACTCGTCTCCAGGGAAGGAGCCTTCCTTTTAACCAACATTATACTTGTGATTCTGGTGCTGGTTATTCTCGCGGGAACGATTTTACCACGAATCGTCGAGATTTTCGGAGGCACGAAGATTGCCCTGGACCGCAGCTTTTTCGACAGGACCTGCGGGCCCATCTTTATAGTCCTCGTATTGCTGATGGGAATCTGCCCTTTGCTGGGCTGGGGAAAGACAGCCTGGAAATCATTTAAAAAGCATTTTCCATATACCTTTACCGCATCGCTAATAATAGCAATTATCGTATTTATTTCAGGTTCCGGCATCTGGTACGCGGCAATAGCGGTGATATGCGGCCTGCCCCTTTTTACCATTATCCTGGAGTGGTACCGGGCAGCCAGGGCTCGCAGCAGGTCCGGTAAAGGCAATATTTTCAGAGAAAGTGTTTCCCTTGTTGCCGACAATAGACCGCGATACGGCGGTTTTCTTGTCCATACAGGTGTTATTCTGATTGCTCTCGGAATAATAGCCTCATCTTTTTACCAGGTCGAGAAAACAGAAACGCTGGATATCGGGGATGTCATAGAGATAGGAGGCTACAAACTCACCTACACCGAGATTGTGCTGAAACAGGACAGCATGAAGCTGAGCGCCGTAGCTTCGGTTTCGTTAGACAGAAACGGGCATCGGCTGGGAGTAATGTCTCCGAGCTATGATTACTGGTTCGAGCGTCAGGACAGCTTTGCCGAGGCAGCGGTACGCACCACTCCAACCGAGGACCTCTTTGTTTCTGTGGTCTGGACAGGCTTTGAACCGGCGGATAAATCGGCTACTTTTCGCGTTCTCGTGAGTCCGCTGCTTGTCTGGATGTGGATTGGAGGAGGGTTTTTCATACTGGGAGGCGTAATATCCTTTTCAGCCGGAGGAAAAAAGCATCAGGGAGCGGATAATTAAAATGCTACGTTTAATCATCATAATCCCGGTTGTTTCCCTGATATTCGGATTTTCGGGAGTTGCCCAGGCTCAGGCACCCGCAGAAGGAGTGATTACCGGACAGGTTGTGAATGGTACCGAAAACGGCGGCAGCGTGGAAGGAACAGAGGTTACCCTGCTCATATATATCGACGCAACGCTGGCGGAAACAAGAGATACCACTGCTGATGACGAGGGCAGATTCCGGTTTGAGGACATCGTTATCGGCTATTCTTACATAGTCTCGGCAAAATACATGGGTGTCGATTACTACTACCCGGTTGAATTCGAGCCCGGAAATAACACGGCGTTTATCGAGGTCGGAGTCTGTGACACCACCGCCAGTGACGACAGCATAGTGATAAGCCTTTGCCATACCATAGTAACTATGGAAGAGGAAAAAATCAAGGTAACCCAGGTCTTCTGGCTCTTCAATGATAGTGACAGGACATACGTGGGTACCGATAATATACTGGTCTTCTCCCTGCCGGAAGACGCCTACAGTTTTTCCGCCCCGCAAGAACTGATGCAGGACTTCGAGCTGCTGCCGGATAATAAGGTCAGCTATCTCGTACCTTTCCCTCCGGGTGAAAGACAGCTTGTATTTGCCTACGATTTTGCCGGTGAGGACTCCGCCGACATTACCATTCCCCTCAGTATCGACTATCCTACGGATATTTTCGAGCTCATGGTTGGAGGTGAAGATATCGAAGTCTCGGTCTCGCAACTGGCACCGGCGGACCCCGTATACTCAGAAGATGGCGAACGCTTCATCCATTATCAGGGGACAAACCTTTCCCGGGGTACTGTAGTAGAACTAAACTTGCACAGCCTGTCCAAAAACAGTACTGCGCTAATAATCATAATCTGTGTTATTATCGCTATAGTTTTATCGGGTATTGTCGTATATCTGTTGAGAAGAAGTAAGGTTAGTAAGAACCGTGAACGAAAATAACGATGAAAGTATCCCGGCTATCGATGTCAGTGGCCTGACCAAATCTTTCGGGGAACGTCCTGCCTTACGTGGTATCGACTTGCAGGTAGCGCAGGGTGAACGCCTGGTGATATTCGGCCCAAACGGGGCAGGCAAAACAACCCTGGTAAAGACATTATCGACCCTCCTCAAGCCGTCATCAGGCAGGATATTCCTGGAGGGTATGGATATCCGCAGTAAACCGTCACAAATCAGGAGCCGGCTAAGTCTTGTCAGCCACCAGACATTCCTTTACGACGACCTTACCGTCTACGAAAACCTGAAATTTTACGGCAGGATGTACGATGTACCGGCTCTGAATGAGAGAATCGGCGAACTTGTAACCTGGCTGCAGGTTGAGTCACGCCTGTATGACCGGGTCGGTACGCTATCTCACGGCTTACAGCAGAGAGTAACCATTGCCCGTGCCGTTCTCCATAACCCCTCGATACTGTTTCTGGACGAACCTGAAATCGGTCTCGACCAGCAGGCAAGTCTGGCGATAGGCGATATTATGAAAGCCGACGGCAGGCGTACGGTGGTTATGACCACGCATAATCTCGAACGCGGACTGGAGCTTGGCAGAGAAATACTAATCCTTAACAAGGGCAAAGTGGTCTTTCAGGAATCAAGAGATAAGGTAGACCCAACCGACTTCCGGCAGGTCTATAACAACTGTACCGGGACGACAGGTGAATAATATAACGAAGAAAATAACCGTTATTTTCTGGAAGGACATCCTTACCGAGCTGAGGACAAAGCAGGTTATCACCTCGGTACTGGTATTCGCTATTCTGGTAATGGTGATATTCAATTTTGCCTTCGGCACCGGAGGAGAAACAGCCGAACTGGCAGCTCCGGGTATCTTATGGGTGGCGATAACCTTCGGCGGTGTACTGGGATTCAACAGGATTTTCAGCCTGGAGAAAGAGAACTCCCGTCTTGAAGGACTGATGTTGTGTCCCGTGGACCGCACCGTCCTTTACTGGGGAAAGCTGGCAGGAGGTTTCACTTTTGTCCTGGCTGTGGCGATAGTTGTCACGCCGGTATGTCTTGCCCTCTTCAACCTGCCTTTAGTGCTGCCAGAGCTTGTCCTGGTTGTAATCTTGGCGATATCGGGCTTCGCCGTGGTAGGGACACTGTTTTCAGCCATAGCAGTCAATACGCGCGCCAGGGATATTATGCTGCCTATTCTTATGCTGCCTGTGGTTATACCCGTGATTATCGCCGCGGTAAATGCCACATCAGAGATAATGGCAGGCGGTTCATGGGGTGATATTTCTATCTGGTTGCAGATAATAATCACCTTCGATTTTATTTACGCTGTAATAGCCACTCTGGTTTTTGAGTTTGTGGTCGAGGAATAGACGTACTATCTCACGGGAGAATGAAGTCTTATGAATAAAAAAAACATCCTGAGGGATTACCTCCTGGCGGGGCTTGGCATTGGCTTGATGATAGCTGCGCTCTACATGGTATTCATGTATGTACCTACCGATAAACACACCGGCATAGTTCAGCGTATCTTCTATTTTCACGTTCCTGTAGCCTGGGTGGCCTTCCTGGCTTTTTTCATTACTTTCATTTACAGTATCCTCTACCTCTGGAAGAGGAACATGAAGCTGGACGCCATCGCATCCGCCTCGGCGGAAATCGGCGTTATTTTCACGACACTGGTACTGATTACCGGTCCTATATGGGCAAAACCCATCTGGGGTATATGGTGGACATGGGATGCACGCCTGACCACCTCACTGGTACTCTGGGTGATTTATATCGCCTACCTGCTGGTACGCAGCTTTACTGGTGAACCGGGCAGGAGTGCCAGGTACAGCGCGGTGGTGGGTATTATAGGTTTTATCGACGTCCCCATTGTTTTCCTGACGGTGAATCTCTGGCGTACCCAGCATCCGACCGCGATAATCTTTGAAGGCGGCCTCACGACGCCGATGCTCATTACCCTGATGGTATGTATCGCCGCATTCACGGTCTTATATATAATCCTGACCATTCAGGATGCCAGATTGAAGAATATGGAGTCAGAGGTCAGGCGTCTAAACAACAGGCTGGTATAAAAGGAGGAAATTGATTATGGAGAATCTGGGTTACCTTTTCGCTGCATATACGCTCATCTGGGTGGCTATCTTCGGCTATATACTGTTCATACACATAAAGCAGAGGAAGCTGCAGCAGCAAATAGAGCTGCTACAAAAGGCCACTGAAAAACCGGAATCAGCGAACGATTAATATTATAAAGAAATAAAGGAGAGACGGAAAATGACAACGTTGAAGGAATTCAATGCCTGCGGCGAAGACCTTGAGAAATATATGGTGCTGAGAACAGCTCCTCTAGCAGTAAAAATGCTGCAAAAGGAAGCCGATATCCCCGAAGGAGCCTTGAGGCCGAAGAAAGACCGTGATTACCACCTCGCTCAATGTCAGGCGTTCTCTATGTCACGAAGACAGGGAGCGACAGTGGCTATGTTGAAAGAAGACAACTGGTGCTGGGGCTCCTTATTTGCCTACGGGCTGGTGGAGCCGGGTATTGCCGATAACTACCCGGAACTCCAGAACGACATACACAACATCCCTATGCTGGAGTACGGGAAATATATAGGGGTAGTCTCCGCTCCGCTGAGTACGGCAAATTTCGAACCTGATATAGTCATGGTCTATTCCAATACCGCTCAGTTAAGACATATGCTATACGCCTTGAGCTTCAAAGGTGAAGGCCTAGTAACTTCGCCTCTGTATCCGGTTGCTTCCTGCGCTTTCGCTGTTGTGCCGTCACTCTCAGGACAGTACTACGTCACCCTGCCCGACCCCGGCGAATACGGACGGGCGCTAGCCGGAGAGGATGAGATTATCTTCTCCCTTCCGGGAGAGAAAACGGAAGGGCTGGTATCACAGCTAAAAGCACTTGAGGACAGGAAAGTGGGGTATAAATATAATGCTTTCCTGGAGATAAGGCCTGATTTCGCCCGTCCCGAGTTCTACAAAAAGTTATACCGGGAATGCGGGCTGGACGCCGACGATACGCTAACGTGGCCTTAGATGGTTACCCGGGTGGCAGGATAATAATAGTACCAGGAATTCAGGATACTAGAGATTCTTAACTCGCCTGAGGCGGGTTCAGAATGACAGGTATGTAGAGACTACGTTATGAATATCTGCCGTATTCTTGAGTGAACTCAATCATAGCCTTGAGGTTTTCCGGCTTCACGTGGTCGGTGGAGCTTCTGGTCGACAGCATATAACCGCCGCCCTTACCGACCACGTCGATTAATTTTTTACAGTGGTCTTTCACGTCCTGCACCGTTCCCGTCTGTAACAGCGTAGACGGAACATTGCCCTCGATACAGACATGGTCTTTAAGAATCTCCTTGGCTCTGAAGATATCCGTCGTATCTAGCCTGGCAAGCATCTTGCCTTTCGGAAAATCAAGCAGGTACTCCATCCGCGAGTCACAGTTCCCTTCGAAAAAGATACAGGGTGTCCCGCCACGCTCGATTAAGTTATGAACGAGCTTTCTGAAAGTCGGCCAGTAGAACCTGTCCCACTGCTTTTTCGAGATAAAGTTGTCCGAGCCCCGTGTTACCGTCATGAACAATCTGATGTAGCCGGACTCGTTCGGCGGCGGCAGCGGTCTTTCCAGAGACCGATTCAGAATAAACTCGCACAGCTCGACAAGCTTATCCGGCTGGCGGTGCATGTCGAGCATGGTACCTTCCATGCCCCGCAGCGAAAAGGATACAAGATCGTACGGCGGCATGGCACCGCCATGAATATACTGCGGGAAGCCCATATCCAGTATCATTTTGGTGAATTTTGCCTGCCTGGACTGCCACTTCCTCATTTCGCGTCCGGCTTTCTGCAAAGCCCGGATAGTCTCAGCCAGTTTTGGCTCTGTCAAAGCGAAAGCCAGCATCTGTATTCCCATCGGTCCGGAACCGAGGTCGGATAGCTTCGGCAGTTCCGCCAGTCCTCCCGAGACCTCGCAGGCGCGGGACATGAACACCCGCAACATGTAGTCCGACGTATCGTGCATATACAGGTCGTATTCATCGGCCCGCATGTTTTCGACTTCAATTGACTGGTGTCCCATGTTGGGGTCAACACCATATCCAGGCCATCGCATATTTTTCGGACCGAGCATCTCCAGAGCCTTTCCCGGAGTGAAAGGCTCTGGGAATACCGTATCCGCTGGGAAATCCTGTAAAGTCCGCTTATAGGCTTTGTACCAGGCGTTATAGTCGTAGTAAGCGGCGGAATAGGGTACGCCGGTATATCTGCCAGCGAAATAACCGATAGGTAACATAATCGGAACCCTGTCCGGTATCCTGAGTTGAATGGCGTCCATTACCCTTTTTTCACGTTCTTTACGCAGCTGGCTTGCCGGTTTGTTTGCATCAGGATTTATACTCATATTTTCCTTTACCTTTCTTAATTTAGTAAGCCCGAGAAAAGGTGTGTATCAGGTAATTTACGTACGGTCTATTATAAGTTATTGACACTGTTGTGTACCAGTATTAAACTTTAGCACAATCGCGCTAAAAAGAAGGAGAATATAAAAATGGCTGAACTAAAATACGAGAAATACATTATAAAAGACGTCGTCAAAGAAAACAGATGGGGAGGCGAAGGAATCGGGCTGGGTGGGGTACCGGATGGTATCGTGCCGCCGATAGCTAAAATGAACCTGGGCATATCCGTGATTAGAACACCCTACATGTTCCACGAGCCTACTCACAAGCACATATTTACGGAATACTTTTTCTTCCTCGGCTCGAACCCGATGGATATGAACGAGTTCGACGCCGATGTGGAGTATTATTTCGGAGCGGAAAAGGAGAAACACGTGATTTCCAGCCCCACTATTGTCGTCGCCACCCCGGGAGTATACCACTGCCCGCTAAACTACGCGAGAGTCGGCAAGCCGTTTTATTGCCTTGAGGCTTTTATGACCTCCGAGTACGGAGGGATAGACCTGGGAGAAGACCTCACAGAAATAAGAGTGGAGGAACCTGACTACAACAGGTATTTCACAAAAGGCATTATAAGAGCAAACAAATGGGGAGGAGAAGGGACAGGACTGGGACAGGTCCCCGAGCATCTTATCCCGGCGGGCGCCAGGATAAATCTGGGAATATCCGTGATTAGAAAACCGTACATGTTCCACGAACCGACCCATAAGCACAATTTCACCGAATTCTTTTTCTTCTTCGGCTCGAACCCGATGGATATGAACGAGTTCGACGCCGAGGTGGAGTTCTCATTCGGGAAGGAGCGTGAAAAACACGTGATTTCCAGACCGTCGATAGTTGTCATACCCCCGGGGGTTTACCATTGCCCGTTGAACTACGCGAAGGTCGGTAAGCCGTTTTACTGCCTGGAAGCCTTTATGACCTCGAAATACTCGGGCACGGACCTCGAACCAAACCCATTATAGGCATCACAAAGAGAAATCCCCCGTGAACCGGATATCGGTTCCGGGGGATTTTAGCTTGAAAAATTGGCAGCCCAAACGCGATTCGCACCTGTGATCTACGCCTGAAGAGGGCAGTGCCCTGACTTAACGTAATCCGCCGGAGATATAATCATCCAGGAGTTTAATCCGGGTATTGGCATGTTCAAGCCTTATACCCATCAGGTCCCGCATCGAAATCATTCCAACGACTCTGTTATTATCGATAATGGGAAGGTGTCTTATCCTCTTTTGTTTCATAGCATTTATAGCATAATCAACGTCGTCATCCAGCGTGCCGACGATCATATTTTCCGACATGATATCCCGAACCTTTATATCCGAAAGTACCTTCTTATCAAAACATTTCCGTACAATATCTCTTTCAGTTATGATACCTTCCGGTTCACCTTTGTCATTGCAGACCGGAAGTGAACCTCTATCGTACTCGTTCATTTTCATAATTGCCGAGGATACGGTTTCGTCCGGGCTTGCTGTGATATATACCTGGTATTTAAATTCCTTTGAATTCAGCAGATCTCCCAATTTCACATTTCTCTCCTTTCCTGGTCAGATGTGGACAGGTTCCCTGTATCGTTAACCGAATACACGCAAGGACAATACTCCTGTCTATATCTTTACCGTACGAGTATAAATCAGTAAACCGCTGTTCTGAAAACCCACCTCATTGAAAAACGTACTTAATTCCCAGTCTTTCTCTCCGACTACCGTACGTATTGTATCGACTCCCTTCTCACTGCACCGCTGAGCGACTGCATCGACCAGTTCCCTGGCTATACCCTTCCTCTGCAGATCCGGGTCGACTATTATCATATGGATAAAACCTACCTGCTGAACCGGGATACCAACGTATGCTAAACGTCCCCAGACAAAACCGACGACTTTCCCGTTTAGTTCATACATAAAACTGAGATCTAACTCACTTCCCAGTCCGGTTGAGGCTATCTGTTCATGAGTCAGGGCATTCCCTTCCGTTAAGTGCTGGCTGCGCTTTGTATATGCCGACCTTGTCGCCTGCAGTTTATTGTATACGGCAACTACATCGTCAATGCACTCATCCGTCATCGGAATTATTCTGGTTACATCTTCTCTCGCTGAAGCCATCGTAATCGCCTATGAAATTACTACCGTCGATTGGATATGTTAGATTCGGAGTATAGCCCGTATATGAGTATTTGTCAATAAAATACGGAAAGACTATACAGAAAGGAACAAATATCACGCAAAATAATCCGGAGAATATCTGCAGTCAAATCCTTAAAAACAAATCGCCTGTTCCTAAAATTCAGTTTTGGAACAGACGGCTATTCTATCTGTGGTAGCGGGGGTTGGATTCGAACCAACGACCTCCGGGTTATGAGCCCGACGAGCTTCCACTGCTCTACCCCGCGTCACTGTTTGAGTATAACCTCTGCCACCTGAGGTGTCAAGAAAACGCCGTGAAGGGTTGACAAACAGGCTCGGAGTAAGTAGTATTACTCAAGACAAAGTTAATTATGATAGACAGCAAAGTGAAAATACTCCTCGTCTACCCCCAGTATCCGGACACTTTCTGGAGTTTCAAGCACGCTTTAAGGTTCATTTCAAAGAAAGCAGCACTTCCTCCTCTGGGTTTGTTAACCGTAGCCGCCATGCTTCCCGCCGAGTGGGAGAAAAAACTGGTAGACATGAATGTCACTCCCCTTACCGATGAAGATATCAAATGGGCTGATTACGTGTTCATCAGCGCCATGGTCGTACAGAGAGATTCGGTAAAAGAAGTAATATCGAGTTGTAACAGGCTCAATACGAAAACGGTTGCCGGCGGTCCCCTCTTCACCACCGGATACGATGAGTTCGAAGGAGTAGACCACTTCGTTCTCGGTGAAGCTGAAGTCACTCTCTCCCCGTTCCTTGAAGACCTCGCCAGAGGGAAAGCCAGACACCTCTACGAAAGTGACGAACGACCCGAAATCGATAATACTCCCGTGCCTCTATGGCCTCTTATCAATATGAATCAGTACTCATCGATGAGTATCCAGTATTCGCGCGGCTGTCCGTTCGACTGTGAATTCTGTGATATCGTTTTACTTAACGGGCATAAACCACGGACTAAAAACAAAGAGCAGATGATAGCGGAGCTGGAAGCCCTGTACCACCACGATTGGCGGGGCGGCGTATTCATCGTAGACGATAACTTTATCGGCAATAAGAAGAAGCTGAAAGCAGAAACCCTGCCGGTGATAATAGAGTGGTCAAGAGAGAAGAAATACCCGTTCTCTTACTTCACGGAAGTATCCATAAACCTCGCCGATGATGAAGGCCTGATGCAACTTATGGCGGATGCGGGGTTCGACCGGTTATTTGTCGGTATCGAGACGCCGAATGAAGAAAGCCTCCTTGAATGCAATAAGCTGCCTAACAAGGGCCGTGATTTAACAGCAGCGGTGAAAATACTCCAGAATCACGGCTTTGAAGTGCAGGGCGGGTTTATCGTAGGTTTTGACAGCGACCCCGTATCAATCTTCAAGAGCCAGATTAATTTCATCCAGAATAGCGGCATCGTTACAGCAATGGTCGGCTTACTCAATGCTCCCCGCGGGACAAGGCTCTATCACCGCCTGAAGAAGGAAGACCGGCTACTCACGGACATGTCCGGCGACAATACCGACTATTCTATTAACTTCATTCCCAAGATGAATTACGAAACCCTTATCAGCGGATACAGGAATATTCTCAATACCATATATTCTCCCCGGCAATATTACGAGCGTATAAGCACATTCCTTAAAGAATACCAACCCCCCAAGGTAAATAGAGTCCCTCAACTACAGTTCAAGCACATAAAAGGATTCGTAATGTCCATCTGGGTCCTCGGTTTCAAGGAAAAAGGGAGAAGGTATTACTGGAAACTCTTAATCTCAACGCTATTTAAACATCCACGTGCTTTCCCTCTTTCGGTAAGTCTGTCTGTCTTCGGGTTCCACTTCCGGAAAGTCACGGAAAGAATCAGCAGCACCCGTATCGAAGATATCGCATCTTCAGCCTAGAAGGACAGCCAGAGGAATGAAAAACCCCACCTTTTCATCACAAACGGGACATTTTTCGTTATTTTTCAGGGAAAATCATAAATTTTGCCCCTAATTGCCGAGAAAAAGTGCAAAATTTTGTTTGTTATGTTAAAATACATATGTTAATAAAGTCTATAACTACCCGTAAACTGGAAATCAACTGTTAGTGAGGAGTTGTGGTGAAAGAAGACATTAAACGTTTTTTAATTTACCTGTCCGTGGAGAAGGGTTTTTCAGAAAACACCCTGGCTGCCTACCATAATGACCTTTCTCAATTAGCCGCCTTTATTGAAGAGGAGGCAGCCAAAAAGGGCACCCCACCGACCTGGACCGCATTTAACCGGCAGGGTATGCTGAGCTACCAGCTTAACCTCAAGGAAAGGAATTACGCTGCTACTACCCTGGCGCGTAAAGTAGCCGCCGCCAAGTCTTTCTTTAAATTCATGGTAGCCGAAGGCATTATCAAAGAAAACCCGACGCAAAACGTGTCTTCTCCAAACGTAGGCAGGCTGCTGCCAAAGCCGATATCAATCACCCAGGTACGTAAACTCCTGGACCAACCCGCCAAACAGTCCACCCCGGAAGCTAAAAGAGACAGGGCAATGCTGGAGTTGTTATATGCCAGCGGAATGAGAGTCAGCGAGCTTATATCTCTTAACCTCGACGATATCGATGTAGAAGGCGGATTTGTACGTTGCTTCGGTAAAGGCAACAAAGAGCGTATGATTCCCATCTACAGACAGGCAGCCGTGGTGGTGGACGAGTATATCAGGGAAGCCCGTCCACAGATAGTACGCAGGAGCGAGGAAAAAGCGCTATTCCTTAACCGGCGCGGAGAAAGGCTGACCCGCCAGGGCTTCTGGCAGATACTGAAAGGCTACGCCAAAGCTGCAGGACTGGATAAAGAGGTTACGCCGCATACACTGAGGCACAGCTTTGCCACCCACATGCTGAGCGGCGGCGCTGACCTGAGGTCGGTACAGGAACTGCTGGGACACGCCAATATCTCCACCACCCAGGTCTACACACACCTTACTTCCGAACATGTCCGGCGTACCTATGAAAAATCTCATCCCAGGGCCAAGTAGTCAATCAGGTTCAGGGTAAAGGTAATAATCAATGAATTTACAGGGGGTGCAAAATGCCTGCTAAGTCACGGCGTAAAAGAGGAAAAACTTTACCTCCGAGCAAGAAAAATAAAGTCAGGGCAAGCACCCCGACTGTAGTAATGCAGGAGCAGGTAACCACCCGGGCTCCCGAACCCGTTTCTCCACCAGAAGTGCCTGCCTCCCCTGAAAGAAAACCAGCCCAGACAGCAAGACCTGAGACAGCCCGGTATCCCCACATAGCCGCCGAGTTATGGAATATCGGTATTCTGGCAGTGATAATGCTGGCTATTCTCGCCGTGCTGGCTTCCGTCTTATCATAGCCCTGTACGGGTTTTCATACCGATTATGGACTTTGAATCAGCGAGAGCAATACTGGTCAAACACCTCGGCAATGAAATCAGAAACAAGCAGGTGCTTGAAGCGATGTCCCGTGTGCCGCGTGAATACTTTGTTTCTCCGGCCGAAAAGCACCTGGCATACGAAGACAGACCTTTGCCTATCGGGCTGAACCAGACTATTTCGCAGCCTCTCATCGTCGGTCTTATGACCGAAGCACTGGAGCTGACTGGTAATGAAAAGGTTCTGGAAATCGGGACGGGAAGCGGTTATCAGGCAGCTATTCTCGCAGAGCTTGCCGACTCGGTAACAACAGTAGAACGGCTCCCGGAACTCGCTGAAACGGCAAAGGGAGTATTGGACAACCTGGGATATACCAATGTTATTATACATATCGCCGGGGAAACCCTGGGATGGCCTGAAGACGCACCATATGACGCTATATTAGTTACCGCCGCTGCTCCGGGAATACCTCCGGAGCTTGTAGCCCAGTTAAAAATAGGCGGCAAGCTGGTAATTCCCGTGGGCTCCCGTTATACGCAGGAGCTGTATAAGATTACCAGGCAGGGTAAGAAAAACAGGATACAGAACCTGGGCGGCTGCCGCTTTGTCTCGCTTATCGGCAAAGGCGCCTGGGAAGAAGAGTAAGACTTACATTTATGTATGGAGGGATAAAATGGAGGTTACCGAAGCCATCAAGAAACGGAGAAGTATCAGAAAACTGAAATCCGACCCTATCGACGATGAGACAGTAACAAAAGTCCTCGAGGCTGCGCGGTGGGCACCTTCCTGGGCTAACACTCAATGCGTACGGTTTACAGTGGTCCGCGATAAAGACATTAAGAGACAACTGGCTGACACGATAATCCCGTTCGTGAGACCCGGCGGCGGTTCGGCTCCCAGTCCTGCTGCCGAGGCTGTTGACAACGCTCCAGTACTCATAGTTATCTGTGCTGAACTCAACAGGTCAGGCTGTATGCCCGGGGGTGAAGCCGTCACCGATAAAGGCGGATACTGGTTTATGTTCGATGCCGCCCTGGCAACGCAAAACCTGGTACTGGAAGCGTATAACCTGGGACTCGGAACGGTGATAATCGGCCTTTTCGATGCT
>CAZCMK010000004.1:39897-49987 GCA_964499775.1 uncultured Dehalococcoidales bacterium
CTATCATCCCTTTCTCCCCTGGCTATCTGCATCTTCATTTTCCTTAAGAATGTCATTGCCTTACTTATTAGTTTTATCCTCAGTCCTTTTTTCTGTATCGTACCTGTCCTGGCGCTTATTCTTAACGGTGGGGTAATAGGTCTGGTATCTATTCTGGTAATAGGCGAAGAATCAATCGGTTTCCTTTTAGCCGCGCTTCTCCCCCACGGAATCATTGAACTACCGGCTTTTTTTATGGGTCAGGCGGTCGCTCTCAGCTTCGGTACATCCGTCACACTTGCCATTTTCAGCAAAGAGAAGAGAAAGCTGGTCCTTCCTAATCTTAAACAGAACTCGAAATACCTGCTGATATCTCTGGCTCTACTAATACCCGCAGCCATCATCGAGACCTATGTTACCCCCCTGTTTTTACAATGAGACAAATGAAAAAAGCGAAGTAACTAACACCTGCATACTTATTGCTCAATCTTGGTTGTTTTCAACCCTGCGAAAGCAGGGGTCTATTGCATCGATGAGATAGATTCCCACCCGCCACGGTGGGCGGGAATGACATTGTTTTTTTACCAACCAAGATTAAGTAGAACCCCTGCATACCTTTACTTGCTGTGACCACGAACACCGATTATAATAAGAATGATAAATAATAAATGAGCAGGTGAATAGATGAACCAATACGGACTTGATAATATTCGCAACCTTGTTTTTCTGTCTCATAACGGCGCCGGCAAAACATCATTATCTGAAGCCGCCCTGTTTAATTCCGGAGCTATAACCCGGTTGGGCAAGGCCGATGACGGAACGACCACCTCCGATTACGACCCTGCCGAAGAAAAGCACCATATAAGCATCAATCTCTCGGTACTACCCTGCCTGTGGAAGGACAATAAAATCAATATCCTGGATACCCCCGGCTATTCCGACTTTGTTGCCGAGGTCAAGGCAGGGCTAAGGGTCAGCGAAGGCGCGGTAATTGCCGTTTGTGCGGCATCGGGTGTCGAGGTCGGAACAGAGCAGGCATGGGCATACTGCGAGGAAGCCAATCTGCCAAGGCTAATTTTCGTCAACAAGATGGACCGTGAAAACGCAGATTTTTACCGGACAGTAGAAGACCTCCAGGCCAGGTGCGGTTCGAAATGCGTACCGGTCCAACTGCCTATAGGTGCCCAGAACGATTTCCAGGGAGTGGTAGAACTGCTGACAATGAAGAGCTATACCGGCACCAAAGCGGAAGAAGGTGAAATTCCGTCAGCCATGCAGAACCAGGTGGATTCTTTCCGGGAAAAGCTGATTGAGGCTGCCGCCGAGTTCGATGACACCCTGCTGGAGAAGTACCTTGGCGGAGAAGAACTCAGCATAGAAGAACTGGTCAGCGGCTTACGGCAAAGCGTAATAAACGGCAAGGTGGTGCCGGTACTGGTCGGCTCCGCCCTGAAGAATATTGGAGTTGGGCTGCTACTGGACGCTATTAACAGCTACCTGCCGTCGCCGGGAGAGCGTGACTTCGCCATTCTCGGAAACTCGGGCGAGGAAGAAATGATAAAACCGAGTAAAGACGCTCCGTTAGCCGCACTGGTGTTCAAGACTACGGCAGACCCGTATGTAGGCAAGCTTACTTATTTCCGGGTCTATAACGGCATTATCAACAGCAACTCCCAGGTATGGAACTCGAAAGAAGGCGAGGCAGAACGTATCGGCCAGTTATTCACCCTGAGGGGTAAAAACCAGGAGCAGGTCGCCCAGATAGCCGCCGGTGATATCGGAGGGGTTGCCAAGCTGAGCATTACCAGCACGGGTGATACCCTGTGTAATCAGGACAAGCCTGTAAAATTACCCGCCATATCCTTCCCCGAGCCGGTCTTCAGCGAAGCGGTTTATCCCAAGACAAAGGCGGACCTGGACAAGCTTGGCTCGGCTCTCAGCAGGCTGGCCGAAGAAGAACCGACCCTCCTTGTACGGAGGGACACGGATACCGGCGAAACTATCCTATCGGGCCTCGGTGAAACACAGCTCGAAGTCGCTGCCGAGGAAATGCAGCGTAAATTCGGCGTGAGTATCAATCTGGAGATTCCGAAGGTCCCCTATCGGGAGACCATAACAGCCTCGACGCAGGCGGAATACAAGCACAAAAAACAGACCGGGGGTCACGGGCAGTACGGACATGTCATGCTGGAACTGGAGCCTTTACCCAGCGGCAGCGGCAGTAAGTTCGTCGACAAGGTAGTTGGCGGTCGTATACCGAAGAACTATATACCAGCCGTGGAGAAAGGCGTGAACGAGGCGCTCGGTGAAGGAGTGCTGGCACGTTACCCTGCCACAGATATACGAGTGACCGTCTATGACGGCAGCTTTCACCCGGTAGATTCGTCGGAGATTTGCTTTAAAATCGCGGGGTCGGGAGCATTTAAGAAAGGTATGTCACAGGCGCGGCCTATATTGCTGGAACCGATAGTGAATATATCCGTAACCGTCCCGGAGGACTATACCGGCGATATCATAGGCGACCTCAACACAAAACGCGCCCAGTTACAGGGGATGAATCCCTCTAACGGGTTGAACGTTATCCAGGCACAGGTACCGCTGGCAGAAGTCCTGCGATACGCTATAGACCTGAAATCCATAACACAGGGCAAAGGCAGCTTTACCATGGAATTCAGTCATTATGAGTCTGTCCCCCAGATAAACTCCCAGAAAGTAATCGCCGAGAGACAGACTGAAAAGGCATAGAATTACAAACAACAATAAGCATAAAAGAGCGAGGGGTGTAAGCCCCTCGCTCTTTTATTATAGTTATATATTCGGTAACACCTTTATCAGGACACCAGTTCCTTGATCTTATCTTTGAAAGCAGGAAAGATTTTTTTCCAGTCACCGACAATGCCATAGTGTGCCATCTTGAAGATATTTGCTTCAGAGTCTTTATTGATAGCCACAATCGTCTTGGCGCCGGAACAACCCGCCATGTGCTGGCTGGCACCCGACACGCCCACCGCAATATAAAGATCGGGAGTGACAATCTTGCCGGTAAGCCCTACTTGTGCCTTGTCCGGCATCCAGCCGTTATCACAGGCAGGACGGGTGGCGCCTGTCGCACCTTTCAGCAGCTTTGCCAGTTCCTCAAGTTCCTTGAAACCTTCGTCACCACCTATACCCCTGCCGCCGGTAACAATCACGGCAGCATCTTCCAGCTTAACCCCCTCCATTTCCTCTTTAACTTTTTCAAGTACCTTTGCTTTTATTACCGAAGGGTCAAGTCCGGCTTCTATATTGATAACTTCACCTTTTCTGGAACCGTCTTTCTCCAGTGGAGACATCGATTTAGCCCTGACCGTGGCTATCTGAGGGTCGGTTTCCATGACATATACAGCCTGGGCGTTTCCCCCGTAAACGGGCTTGGTCTGGAGGAGCCGCTTCGAATCAGGGTCAATTTCGAGTCCGACACAGTCGAGAGTAGCCGCAGTCTCCAGTCTGAAAGCCAGCCGGGGCGCGATATCACTACCCATGGATGTCTGCCCGAGCAGGATAATGGCGGGATTTACTTCTTTAGCCACTTTTTCCGCTACCGCCACATAGGAATCCGCCTGGTAGTCCGCAAGCATCTGGTCTTCGACTACATATACCTTTTCGGCTCCGTAAGCAATAGTTTCCTGGGCTAATCCACTGACTCCACTACCTATCATCACAGCGTTCAGCTCCTGTCCCAGCTCGTCAGCCAGCTTTCTTCCGCATCCCAGAAGCTCGGTCGTAATAGAACTCAGATTGCCCTCGGCAATCTCCCCGAATATCATAACACCTTTATTATCAGCCATATTATTTTCTCCTTACTAAAAGCTGCCGGAGCAGCATATATTCTTTTATATTACGCCGGATTCCCTGAGCTTCAGGGCAAGTTTTTCAGCCGCTTCTTCCGGACTTTCTCCTTCTATATACTCACATTCACCTTCACGAACCGGTTGAAACAGCTTGAGGAGTCTGGTGTGTCTGCCGGAAGCTCCAAGCTGGGCGGAATCGGCACCTATATCTTCAGGTTTCCAGACAATCGGCTCTTTTTTCTTGGCTGCCATAATCCCTTTAATCGTGGGGTATCTCGCTTCGCCAAGCTCGTTACTCACCGTCACCAGGGCGGGAAGAGAGACCTCGACAACATCATAGCCATCCGAAGTAACCCTTTCCACCGTGGCTTTACCATCGGTTACATCTATCTTCCTGGTTAAAGTCACGGCAGGCAGTCCCAGTATCTCGGCTATACCCGAGCCTATCTGACCGCTATCCCAGTCGGCAGCCTGCCTTCCGCAGAAGATAATATCGTATTCTCCTATCTTCTTGATAGCCATCGCCAGGGCATAGGCAACAGACCAGGCATCACCTTCGTCATAAGCTTCGTCTTCCAGCAGCACAAGCTCATCAGCTCCCATAGAAAGCGGTTTCTTCACCACGTCACGGAGCAGGTTATTACCCAGCGATATAACCGTGATTGTCCCTCCCTGTTCATCTTTAATCCTTAACGCCGCTTCCAGCGCGTTCTCGTCAAAGGGGCTGATTACCGGCGGGACGCCCTGTGGTGGTATCACCTTATTGGCGGTGGTATCGACTTTGAAACTCGCCGGTGGCGCTTCCGGGTCTACTACCTGCTTACAGCATACAATCATGTTCATATCGGACAAACTCCTCCTGACTCGATAATTTTTTAGAATGGGGGGAACACCCAAGTGATTAATTTACACGATACAGCCTTATGCGTCAAGACGGCCGCGAATTACTATAAGGTAAAGACATACTGACCACGCGGTCTATACCGGCAAGGTCAGGGGTGAGTTCAATATCGGCAGCAGGGAATATTTCATTTAAGTACGTGGTTACCGTTTCCCCCTGTCCCTGTCCGACTTCAAGAAGCAGATTGCTTCCAGGTTTTAGCCTGCCGGTTGCCTGCCGTGATAATCGCCGTATCATATCAAGTCCGTCCGCGCCACCGTTCAGAGCCAGTGCAGGCTCGAAACCCAGCGTGTTCACCTCCGCCAGCTCCGGTTCCCTGACATAGGGAAGGTTGGCTACGATAAGGTCGACAGACTCAGGTAAGGGCTCTAACATATCTCCTTCAAGGAGCGTTACTCTGTCCGATACTCCGTGCTTTCGGCAGTTATATGAGGCGACATCAAGGGCGGCGGCTGATATATCGACAGCATAAACCCTGGTCCGGGGCAGGTTTAGAGCCAGGCTTATAGCGATAGCTCCGCAGCCTGTACCGACATCGACCAGACTACTCGGAGGCTGCTTTCCCGCCAGCTCAAGGGCTTTCTCCACCAGCAACTCGCTCTCCGGCCTGGGAATCAGTACCGAGGAATCCACATAGAAATCAAGCCCGTAAAACTCCCTGTTTCCGGTAATATAAGCAGTGGGCTCACGGTTGAGTCGCCATAGAACGAGGTTCCAGAACTCCTCACGCTGGTCGGGACTCATTTCGCGGTCTATATCCAGATATAACCGGACACGGTCTATCCGGAGAGCATGTCTTAAAAGTAACTCGGATTCCAGAGATGGGTTTTCTATGTTATCGGCGGAAAGGGCAGCTCTTGCCTGGCTCAATGCCTGTTTCAGGGTCACGCCAGTTGCTCCTGTAACTGTCTTGCCCGGTCATCCGTCGCCAGAGCGTCGATAAGCTCATCCAGTTCACCCGCCAGTATACGGTCGAGATTATGAAGATTCAGACCGATACGGTGGTCGGTAACGCGGTCCTGAGGAAAATTATAGGTGCGTATCTTTTCGGAGCGGTCTCCTGTGCCGAGCTGGGAGCGGCGCTGCTTGCCCATTTCTTCTTCCTGCTTGCGTTTCTCGATATCGAGGATACGGGCACGGAGGACCGCCAGCGCTTTTGTCTTGTTTCTTAACTGTGAACGCTCATCCTGGCAAACGGTTACTATACCGGTAGGTATATGGGTAATCCGCACGGCGGTAGCCACCTTGTTCACATTCTGTCCTCCGGCACCGCCGCTGTGGAATATATCTATTCTCAGGTCATCGTTATTGATACCCACTTCCACCTCGTCAGCCTCCGGAAGCACGGCGACCGTCGCTGTGGAGGTATGAATCCTACCCGAAGACTCGGTGACAGGTACTCTCTGGACCCGGTGAACGCCTCTTTCGTATTTAAGGCGGCTAAAAGCTCCCCTGCCTTTGATTTCAAAGACGACTTCCTTAAACCCACCGATACCACTCTCATTGGTATTGATTATCTCAACGTTCCAGCGTTTTTCCTGGGCGTACCGGCTGTACATGCGGAAGAGGTCGGCGGCAAAAAGGCCCGCCTCATCACCCCCGGCACCAGCCCGGATCTCCATGATAATGTCCTTTTCATCGTTCTCGTTCCTGGGTATGAGAGCGACTTTCAACTCCTCAAGCAGTTTTTCAAGACGTGATTCCAGGTTTTCTATCTCCTGTTTAACAAGGGCTTTCATTTCCTCGTCCGGTCTGTCATCCAGCATTCCCCTTGTCTCCTCCAGAGACTTTGAAACGGCTTCGTACTGCCGGTACCTGTTTACCACATCTTCTATACCCGCCCTTTCCTGCGCCAGTTTACGCAACCGGTCCGGGTCCGAGGTTGTCTCAGGACTGACAATCTGCTCTTCTATCTCGCGGTATCTTTTATCCGCCTGCTCCAGCTTTTCCCACATAGTAAATGTTATCTCAGGCTAATAATTAACCTGAGGCTTTCTTTAGCTCCTCATATGCCCTTTTCACTTCTTCGACGGAGCCTTCATCTTCAAGCGTGGTAAGGTCGCCGACACTCTGTCCCGAGGCTACCGCTTTGAGGACACGGCGCATAATTTTACCGCTTCTCGTCTTGGGCATGGAATCCACGAAGTAGATTTCATCGGGAGCGGCAATAGGCCCGATAGTAGTCCTCAGGTGCCTGGCTATCTCTTTCTTCAGGTCGTCCGAAGGTTTTTCTCCTTCTTTCAGGGTAATAAAGAGTACCAGGGCATCGCCCTTTATCTCATCCGGTCTGCTGGCTACGGCGACCTCAGTCACGGCGGGATGTGATATAACCGCATCCTCCAGTTCAGCCGTGCCGATTCTGTGACCGGCAATCTTGAGCACTTCATCTGCTCTGCCTAGCAGCCAGAAATAGCCGTCTTCATCCTTCATGGCGAAGTCTCCGGCATAATACGACCCGGGGAAGCGTGTCCAGTACGCCTCCTTGTAGCGTTCCGGAGCGCCGTATATATCCAGCAGCAGTCCAGGCCAGGGTTTCCTGATGATAAGCAAGCCCGTCTTACCCGCCGGTAGTTCGTTACCATCGGCATCGACTATCGCCGCATCAACGCCGGGGAGAGGGAAAGTCGCCGAGCCGGGTTTCAGCGGTACCGCTTCTATTCCGGGAGTAGGAGAAATCATAATGCCACCTGTCTCCGTCTGCCACCAGGTATCGACGATAGGACACCTCTCTTTGCCGATATGTTTGTAATACCATTCCCACGCTTCAGGGTTTATCGGTTCTCCGACACTCCCGAGCAGCTCAAGTGTTGAAAGGTCGTATCCTTCCAGCCACTCTTCGCCGGAGCGCATGAACATCCGTATTGCGGTTGGAGAGGTATAGAAGACGGTAACGCCGTATTTTTCTATTATATCCCACCACCTGTCGATTTCCGGGTAATCAGGCGCGCCTTCATAGAGCACAATGGCGGCGCCATGAGATAGCGGGGCATAGACTATGGAACTGTGACCGGTTACCCAACCGACATCGGCGGTACACCAGAAAACGGAGTCTTCTCTGATATCGAACACCCATTTATATGCCGAGTGATTGAATACCAGGTAACCGCCGGTCCCGTGGACAACACCCTTCGGCTTACCGGTAGTCCCCGAGGTATAAAGGATATACAGCGGATGAGTGGACTCCATCGGCTCCGGTTTCACATACTTATCGGCGTCAGGCAGCATATCGGAGAGCCAGACGTCTCTACCTTCCGTCCAGGGCACGTCCTCGCCCGTCCTTTTCACGACAATAACCTTCTCTATCGAAGGACAGCTCTTTACCGCTTCATCGGTTATCTCTTTCAGTTTTATCACTTTACCACGCCGGTACCCTCCGTCAGCGGTAATAATCACCTTTGCCTGCGTATCATTAACTCTATCGGCTATCGCCTGGGCGCTGAAGCCGGAAAACACCACCGTGTGGACAGCCCCTATCCTGCCGGCGGCAAGCATGAAGATGGGAAGCTCCGGAATCATCGGCATATAAAGGGCAATCTTATCTCCCTTTTTAACACCCAGATTCCTCAGTACCGAGGCAAAACGGTTAACATCACGATAAAGAGTAGAGTAGCTGATAACCCTTGTCTCACCGGTCTCGCCTTCCCAGTAGATTGCCACCTTACTTTTTCTCCATGTTTTAACGTGGCGGTCAACACACTGATAAGACGCATTGAGTCTTCCCCCGACAAACCACCTGGCATACGGAGGCTCCCATTCCAGCACCTTATCCCACGTCTCATACCAGTCGAGTTTCCTGGCTTCTTCCGACCAGAAACCCTCGGGGTCCTCCAGCGAACGCCGATGCATCTCCGTGTACCGCTTTAACGGCCACATATGCGCATCGGTCGGCAGATGACTTGATGTATTTGTATTCACTTCTTCAGACATAACACACCCTCCCACATAATTATAACACAGGCATAATTTGCCCTCAAAAGAAAGCGGAATCAGGTCTTTAACGAAATATTCCCGTTTATAGCTGTCAGGGAAACGGGTTGGCTTACGTGAGTCAGGCTTATTCCGACTCCAGGGCTGTATCCGGCTGAATCCTGCTGCCCTTTTCAAGACTACAGTTATCACCGGAATAGACTTTTTAGTACCAAATTATAAGCTTAATCAGATACTCTAGCGGATCTTACAAGCATAATTAACACTACCGTTATCGCACTCTAAGTTAATTTTTTTCTCTTCCGCTTGATAACCAGCTACTCGACTGTATTTTACCTCCACCAACATTGAAAACCATCTGGATATTATTCTCCACGCAGGTTTGATACTCCAGAATATCTGTAGGTTCTCTCCTGTCGCCGCCATTTGCAAAAATTATTTCATCATCAGGGTATTTCTTTCTAATTAGCTCCAAGGTCTTGCATACACTCATGTCAGTATCAATACTTCTTATAGTTTCATTACCATTATCATATCTTGTCCCTATTCCCCACCCTATTATCTCTTCCCTCTCATCTATATCCGGATAGAACCGTCCACCACCTTGTTTTTTCTTTTCATCGAGAAATTTATCGCTATTAAGAATGACGATTAACTTATCGCCATGCTCCTCAGCCTCTATCATCATCCTCACATGTCCCTTATGCACAGGATCAAAACCACCGGAAACAACAATAATTTTCATTCTTATCCTTCCGTAACAATATTATAATGAAACACATTTTCGTATCAGTTCACAGACTTCGGTGAAAAACGAGAGTCATCAGCGATTCAGGTTAACTGGCGGTCAGGGGTTCCAGCCTGGTAGCTCTCCCGCCGACAAGAACCAGAGCTTTCATATCCGTTCCTTTTTCCTCATTTCATTATCACTCTTAACAGGAATAAAGCTGACATGCTCCAATAACGATACCACTAAGGTACTTATATTAGTATTATCTAACAAACATACTAATATTAACAACGATAATAGAGGAAATAGTCTTGTTTTTAAACGTATTTCTCAAGCCACAACTTCAAATAGTTAAGATGGTTGAGTTGAGCCAAAGCAAATAAATACAGTGAGCTCTCGGTGCTATATTCGAAGACTCCCGTTATGTTTCAATATTTAATAGTCGTATAATCATGACCAGTGCCTGAACCCGTACTATGTCCAGTTACATAGACATTGCCTGAACCGTCTACGACAATCGCAAATGCCACATCATCGCCATTCCCCGGCCCATTGTATCTTTTCTTCCACTGCCGGACTCCGCTGCTATTGTACTTAATCGTCATGTAATCACGACCAGTGCTTGAACCTGTACTATATCCGGTTACATAGACATTACCGGAACCATCCACGGCAATCGCATATGCCCCATCCCAACCATTACCCGGCCCATTGTATCTTCTC
>CAZCMK010000004.1:50087-61429 GCA_964499775.1 uncultured Dehalococcoidales bacterium
CACGGCAATCGCATATGCCCCATCCCAACCATTACCCGGCCCATTGTATCTTCTCTTCCACTGCTTGACTCCATCACTATTGTACTTAATCGTCGTATAATCCCAACCAGTACCCGAACCCCAACTATATCCTGTTACATAGACATTACCGGAACCATCCACGGCAATCGCATATGCCCCATCCCAACCATTACCCGGCCCATTGTATCTTCTCTTCCACTGCTTGACTCCATCACTATTGTACTTAATCGTCGTATAGTCATCCCCAGTACCCGAACCACCACTATATCCGGTCACATAGACATTGCCGGAACCGTCCACGGCAATCGCCTTTGCCATATCTTCGCCATTTCCCGGTCCGTTGTATCTTTTCTTCCATTGCCGGACTCCACTGCTATTATACTTAATCGTCGCATAGTCATGATCAGTTCCCGAACCAGTACTATATCCAGTAACATAGACATTACCGGAACTATCCACGGCCATCGCAAATGCCACATCATTACCATTTCCCGGTCCGTTGTATCTTCTCAACCACTGCCGGACTCCATTGCTATTATACTTAATCGTCGCATAGTCATCCCCAGTGCCCGAACCTGGACTATATCCAGTTACATAGACATTACCGGAGCCATCCACGGCAATCGCAAATGCCATATCACTACCATTTCCCGGCCCGTTGTATCTTCTCTTCCACTGCTGGACGCCACTGCTGTTGTACTTAACCGTCGCATAGTCAGTACCAGGTCCCGAACCCCAACTACGTCCAGTGACATAGACATTGCCTGAACTATCCACGGCAATCGCAAATGCCTTATCTTCGCCATTTCCCGGCCCGCTGTATGTTCCCACCCACTGCCAGACTCCACTGCTATTGTACTTAATCGTCGTATAGTCAGTACCAAGTACCGAACTCCAACTTGTTCCGGTGACATAGACATTTCCGGAATCATCCACGGCAATCGCATATGCATAATCATCGTTATTTCCTGCCCCGTTGTACCGTCTTTTCCATTGCGCCGGCGCCGCCTGCGCCGTCCCGGACAGTGTCAGTAACATGGCTGCCAGGATGACAAGACTGATTATAACCCTTCCTTTTTTCTTCACTTCATTATCCCTCCCAATAGAATTAATATAGTGAAGAGATAGTCACATTATTGATAATAGTACTCAAAAAGTCAATAGGTATTGGACAGGAATTAAATTGGTATCAAGCTAGCTTCAAACACTGAACCCAGTATAACGCGTACGAGGATCAATTCCATAGTTTATCCACAAGCCAAAGAGTTAATCAGCCGGAAGTGCCTCTCCTCAGGGTCAGGGACGCCAGCACCACAAACCCCGCAGCGAAACCGGCAAGAACGCCGACTTCTTTAATCACCCCCAGCAGGCTTTCCCCCTCAAGCATCATCGCCCGGATGCCGTCCACTCCGTAAGTAAGCGGCAGGAATTTGGCTATCCATTGCAGATATTCCGGCAGTTGCTCCACAGGCCAGAGCAAACCGCAGAGAAAGAACTGGGGAAGGATAACTATCGGGATGAACTGCATTATCTGGAACTCGTTTCTGGCAAAGGTGGAGGTGAACGTTCCCAGACAGACGGCGCCGACGCCGATAATTGCCTGGAAAACTATTATTTGCCACAGATCTCCCTGGAAATTGATATCGAGTACATAGACCATATAGAAAAATATTATCAATGTCTGCGCCAGGGCGAAAAGCAGGAATCCCATTAAATAACCGCTGACAACATCCAGACGGGAGACCGGCGCTGCCATGAGCCGCTCCAGAGTACCCTGCGACCGCTCTCTCTGGAAACTTATCCCGGTCAGAAGAAACCCGAAGAATAGAATCAGCATGGCAAGCATCGCCGGGGCGGTATAGTCCAGTATTCTTTTATCAGGAACGGAAACGCCCACTATACTTGCTATAAGCAATGGCGCGATAATTAGCAGTCCCATCGTGCGGCGGTCGCGTATCAACTGATTAATTATCCTGCCGGCTATACTGAAAGCGTTACTCAACATTCTGTGCCTCCTCACTTCTCCGGATAAAGTAGAGGAAGGCATCCTCCAGAGTAGCGTCAGACGTGCCGGTCGCAGACCTTAACTCATCCGGGGTTCCCAGAGCGATTATTTTTCCCTGACGCAGGAAAATCAGCTTCTGGCAGTGAGCGGCATCATCCATGGTGTGGCTGGAAACGACAATGGTGGAGCCGCTGCGTGTCAGGCTCTCGAAATAGTCCCAGAAATTAACCCTGACATCGGGGTCAAGGCCGACGGTGGGTTCGTCAAGAAATATCAGCGGGGGATTGTGGACGATAGCACAGCCCAGGCTGACACGCTGCTTCATGCCTCCGCTCAGTTTCATTACCTGCGTCTTGCGTTTCGACCAGAGGTCTACCAGCTTGATAATCTCGTCCACCCTGCTTTCCCTCTGTTTCCTATCTCTCAGACCGTAGATACGGGCAAAGAAATCGATATTCTGTTTTACGGTAAGTTCTGCGTAAAGAGAAGGCAGTTGCGGCATATAACCGCGGAGTCTGGCATTGGAAGACGAAGGTGTCCTGCCGAGGCACTGTATACTCCCTTCCGCGGGTTTGAGCAACCCTACCAGCAGCCTTATCAAAGTCGTCTTTCCCGAACCGTTGGGCCCCAGCAGCCCGAAGCTGGTGCCTGCCGGTATCTCAAGCGACAGGTCATCAATAACCCTTAATTTACCGTAATTAAAGGTAAGCCTATCGATGGCGACGGCGGTATCGTTCATTTATTATGCTTCCGAATCCACTTGTCCTTTTTCTTCATTTCACCTTTTATCGGTAGAATGTCCATCCATTATGATACCTTTCTTTAGCCGCCACGCCAAGCCCTGATAACCATGAAGTATGTTTCAATATACAGAAATGAAAGATTTAAGTTGGTAAAAAGGCGGTAAAAGGTTTAGAATTAAATAGATATGATTGATTCCAACGCAATCGAACCAAACCCTTTAGAGAAACCATCAGGTATAAAGCAGCGTATAGCCCACCTGACATCCAATATTCTCAATCCCTTCCTGATATGTCTGGCGCTGATACTGCTGTTCTCTTTCAGTTCCACTTCCACCACGACGGAAGCCCTGAAATGGGTGGTTATTTCAGCAACAATGAGCTTGTTGCCCGTCTTTCTGGTTATCCTGTACCAGCTCCGGAACGGCAAGCTGGACACGTTTTTCATTAATATCCGCCAGCAGAGAACCAAGATTTATCTGCTGGGATGTCTTTGCGCATCCGCGAGCTGCATCACTCTTATAATTCTCGGAGCGCCATCGCTATTGATAGCAGGCTTCACCGCGGGGGTCCTGACCGCGTTCGTCTTTACCCTGATTAACCTGTGGTGGAAGATAAGCCTTCATACTGCCATCGTAGCCGGTTCGGCTACGGCACTGGTGCTGTTGTACGGCTGGGCGGCCTCCGCGGCCCTGGCACTCGTCCCGCTAACGGCATGGGCAAGAATAGAGCTGGAATATCATTCGGTTACTCAGACGGTCAGCGGCGCCATTCTAGCATCCCTGATAGTAATCGGGCTGTTCAATCCTCTTGCTATGATGTAGATTCCGCACCGTGACAGAACTAAAATTTATACTACTTTGCTGTCGGAGCCTTCCCAGTACTTGTCTCTCAGTTCCCTCTTCAGGATTTTACCGGAGGGATTTTTAGGTATTGCATCAACGAACTCTACCGATTTCGGCGCTTTGAACCTGGCAAGCTTCCCCTTGCAGAAATTAATCAATTCTTCCTCGGTGACGGATGCTCCCTCATTCAGGGATACTACGGCGTGGACCTTCTCTACCCAGTACGGGTCAGGAATACCGATGACGGCGGCTTCTTCTATCGCAGGATGAGCGTAAAGTACTTCTTCAATCTCTCTGGGATAGATATTTTCACCGCCGGAGACAATCATATCCTTCCTTCTGTCCACGATGTAAACATACCCTTTCTCGTCATAGTACCCTACGTCGCCGGTATAGACCCATCCATCGATAAGTGTTTCTTTCGTGTCCTCCGGCATATACCAGTACTCAACCATCAGGTGCTTGCTCTGCACGATAATCTCACCCATTTCGCCCGGAGCCACATCGTTTTTCTGCTCGTCCACAATCCTCACATGGACTCCATAACTCGGTCTTCCCGCCGAAGCGAGTATCTTCTGCTCTTCGGGCGGGAGGAACGCCGCTTTACTGTCTTCTCTGGTTAGATCGGTTATTTCCGGTCCTGTCTCCGTCTGACCGTAGCCCTGGGCAAATATGGGCCCCCAGGTCTCTATCCCCTTCTTCAGCACCTCAACGGGCATCGGCGATGCCGCGTACCACATCCGTTTTATGCTGCTGATATCGTACTTTTTCAGTTCAGGGACAGCGAGCATTGCTACCAGATGGGTGGCAACGATATCCATATCTGTGGCTTTCTCGTCCTGGATGGTCTGAAGAGTGGCGGCAGGGTCGAACGACCTCTGGTGCATAATAATGTTACTGCCGGCAATATAAAGGAAAGCACGGAAGTGGTGGATACCGCCGATATGGAAAAGGGGCATAATCTGCACATGTCTGTCGCCCGGCTGAAGTCCCATCTCCATCACAAGATTCTTGGTATTATCGATAAAACGGCTCTGAGTATAAAGCGCACCTCGCGGAAGCCCGGTAGTTCCGCTGGTATAGACAATCGCCAGGTAGTCATCTTCATCTACCTGGACATCAGGCTCGTCTCCGGAGTAACTCTCCATCAGTTCACCATGGCTAATCATGCCGGGAGCCGTGCCTTCGAGTGAGATAAAATTCTTTACCTTCGGTAATTTATCTTTCAGCGAATTTACCGTCTCAACCAGTTCCGGACCGACAAGAAGCGTACTGGCTTCCGAATAGTTGATAAGGTGGTCCAGCTCATCTGCCTGCAATCTGAAATTAAACGGTGAGGCAATAAATCCCCCCTTCCAGGCTGCACCGTAAAAATCGGCATACTCAAGACAGTTAAACGAAAGTATACCGATGGCATCTCCTTTTTTTACTCCCAGTTTTTGAAAGGCGTTTATCAGGCTGTTCGCTCTGGCGTTATATTCGGAAAAAGTAATTCTTCTGGATTTATAAATAAAAGCTTCCCTGTCCGGATATAAGAGCGCATTCCTGTAAATAACATCCGCATAGGTGTCGATATTGTATCTATTCAGCTCCTTTAATATATATTTGTCCGTCATAATCTTATCCCTTTCTACTCTTTATAGCTGATTTGCACAGTATGCAAGGACGCAAACCTTCGCCTTCGTAGTATATCCCCAAACAGCCGATAGGTGTCAATAGTGTGGACAACTATCCCGAAAAAAGCAACTATAGTAAAATGGAACAATAAAAACTCCGTATCAGGAGGAGGAAAATGATCTCAGGGCTGAAAACATATCTGAAGGTAGCATGGGCATGCAAGACACCGCTGATATTCATGCTGGATACGGAATACAGATCAATATCAATAGACGCTCTAAAAGAGATAGCCGACCAGATAACCGAAAAGTTCGAGTACATAAAGAATATATCTGACTGTGATGATGCCGCCCTGTTGTTCAAAGCCGCCGCTAGTGAGAAGAAAGAAAACAGTGTCGGGCTTGTCTTCGGGAGAACACCGAGAGGGATGCATGCCTGGAATGTAGCCATGCTCCCCGATAGTATTTCAGAGATAGAACCGCAGACTGCCCGTATCGGTAAGAGAAAAGGCTACAAACCCTGGGTAGTGATAATATAAATGAAACGGAAGCCGTTAAATCTACAGACTAGAACCTGTCCTTCAGTCCCTTCCGCATGAATACCCGGCGCCAGTTGCCGCCGGTAGCACGCATTTCGATTATCCTCGGGGTATATCGAGCCAGCACCATTAGCAGTATTACTACCGAGAACAGCACCAGTTCCCCCGAATGGTACACCAGCCAGGCCACGAACGGGGCGGAGAGCAGAGCCAGACTATAACTCAATGTCGGATAACGCGTAATTGCTAAAACGATAGCGAAAATACCAGCCCCAAATGGGAGGACTCCGGGCATCAGACAGACGAAAATCCCCACGGCGGTAGCTCCTCCCTTTCCGCCTCGAAAACCCAGAAAAACCGGAAACATATGACCTATGATCGAGATTCCCCCGGCGATAAGCTGAATGGTCAGAGATAGCCCCAGCCAGCGGGCGACCAGAACAGCCAGCGCTCCTTTTGCCATATCGAGGAGAAGGACAAGGATACCCCATCCCAGGCCGACACGGTAAATGGCATTCATTGCCCCCATATTACGCGTCCCTACCTGGCGTATATCCACGCCCTTTACAAGACGACCGATGATATAAGCGAAAGGCAGCGAACCGAGAAGATAGGCACAGACCACGGCAATGACTATATACAGGATATCGTTATCCATATTCAATACCCGTGAGGCGGTTCAGGAAAATTTTCTTTGTATTAAACTCTAGTACAGGGCTAAAGGCTGCCTTGCTGAAGCTCAATAGTAACATTCTCGGGAGCTTTAAGGAATGAAATCTTGACCTCAGGATTGATTTCCGTATAGTCCATTGTGAATTCAACGCTGTCAGCTTTCAATTCTTCAATAGCCGCTTTCAGGTCATCGGTCTGGATTCCAAAATGGTCCAGTCCGTTCTCTACGGTGTCACCGCGAGCCGGCGTAACCAGGATTACCGTGCCGGCAAGGTCCAGTTTTATCATGGCGCGACCTTCACCGAACTCCTGCTTGCTGACTACCCTGGCACCGAACGTCTTCTCATAAAATTCAGAGGTCTTTACGGGGTCGGTACTCATCAGGTGTATATGGTCAAACCAGTATTTGGGCATTCTGGACTACCTCCTCTTTATCCGACTAACGACACATCTTAAGACTGCATTGCGGGTATTGTCAATCGACCCACCTTAATTATGACAGCTACTTTTCCTCTACGGTCACCTTTTTCATGGTGTCACCGTTCTGAAGCTTTTTAAGAACGTCCATCCCCTTCACCAGCCGACCGAACACGGAATGGTGATTATCCAGGTGTGGCTGCGGAGAATAGGTAATGAAGAACTGAGAGCCGTTGGTATTCGGTCCGGCATTAGCCATGGATAGCGCCCCAGTGCCGTGTTTATGAGTGGTAAACTCATCGGCAAAGCTATAACCGGGACCGCCGGCGCCAGTCCCGGTGGGGTCTCCCCCCTGAGCCATGAAATCGGGAATAACACGGTGAAATGTGACGCCGTCATAGTACCCCTCTCGTGCCAGGAAAACGAAATTGTTCACCGTTACCGGCACATCGGCAGCGAACAGCTCCAGGACGAGGTTTCCTTTCCTAGTTTCGATAGTAGCCGTATACTGTTTATCGGTGTCGATTATCATCGGTGGTGGTTCTGAATATTTCATAATTCTAATACGAGTGCTGCCATTCAAGATAAAAACTGTTTATCTCGAATACTCCTTCTCCTTTCTTAATCATCAATATAATCCGCAGAAACCGCTCTGCCACTCGATTACTTCCCTATGAAAAGCCCCGGCATATTCGTAAGGCTGGTCCTCAGCAGTCATCCTTGCCATCCGTTTGACCATCTACAAACGCAGGCAGATAAGGTCCGAACCGACTATAGCCGGTCAGCTTTGAGAGCGACTCCCCTTGAAAGTGCCGGTGGCATAGGGGCCGAACTGTATCTGACCGGAGATATCATCGTCTTCAATGACGGCACTAAATTCAATCACTAAATCCGCAGCCTGGTCTTCGAGGTTATCATCTGATGTAGATTCGACACGTGACGGTCTGAATGAATCCGTGACAAACCTGACCATTCCCTCTATTAGTTCACCGGTCTGCATCCCAAGCGGTCCCGACGATGCTTTATCCGGCGGAGCCGGTAATTTTACCACCCAGTACACCTCGCTCCCTTTTATCGTACCTTCACTGATAGACCGTTTTCCAAAAGGACCATCGACCATGCCGCTCAGTGAATCTCCTTTCGTCTTAAGCATAATCTTGAGAGGTCGCTTTCCTCCGGGCATGGTTACTTCGACGTCGTATGTACCATCAATCGCCATAAAACAACCTCCTTATTAATGCCTTACCTCTGTTTTTTTAATAATAATACCACAAGAAAAAGATGATAATCTGATTCTACCGTTGCTATACTCTAACACCAAAAAAGCCGATAATCAAATCAAAAACCGAGCTGTGTTCGGTTGATTAAAGGTGTTGTATAATATGGGTAAATCACCTGCCGGAGCGGAATATTTGAAAACACCAGTCGAAGCGTATCTGGATATAGAGACGACGGGTCTTTCCCCATGGGAAAGCTATATCACGGTAATCGGAATTCACCTGTGTTCCGGAGAGCAAACCGAGTCACACCAGATAGTGGGCATGGATATTACCAGGAGGGAAGTCCTGAACACGCTTGACGGCGCGGATATTATCTACACCTATAACGGCAGTCGGTTCGACCTGCCTTTTATTCATCACCATCTGGGAGTTAATCTCGCCGAGATATTCGAACACTGCGACCTCATGTACGACTGCTGGAGAAACAACCTCTACGGCGGCTTAAAGGCGGTGGAGCGGCAGCTCGGGATTCAAAGGGAGCTGACGGAGGTTAACGGCCGCATGGCAATCAGTCTCTGGTACAGGTATCTGCACTCGGCAGACATTGAGGCACTGGATACCCTCCTCAGGTACAACATGGAAGACGTTGTTAACATGAAAACACTGAAGGAAATTTTACTGAATTTTTAGTTTATACAGATTCTAAGTAATGACGGGCAGGCCAATAAGATAGAAAAGGTCTGGATGGATAATATAATGGGGGATTGCTGATACTCAGCAATCCCCCATTCTTTGTATTGTTTTTTCCGACTATTACTTGTAGATACCGTACTCGTAGGCGGATTCCATCATCGCCTTCAGGTTTCTGATATCTCCCTTTTCGACACTAGCGCCGGCGGCAAGGATATAGCCGCCGTCGGGGGCGCAGGTCTCTATGAGCTTGCGGCACCCATCTTTTACCTGCTCAGGTGTACCTGTCATCACGACTGAAGATGGCAGGTTACCGGCTATGCAGCAGACACCGCCCAGTATCTTCTTCGCCTGTTCCATGTCCGTCTGGTCGAAGTACCAGACCACTCCGCTGGGAGGTGTATCGGCAATCTGCTTCAGACGCATGGTGTACTTACCTTCGGCAAACGGCATCGGCACCAGCCCCTCTTCAATCATCGCCAAAAACGTACTCCGCAGCGTAGGCCAGTAGAATTCAGCGAACTGCTTATCCGACATAAACGTATCGTCGCCTTTATGCAAAGGCATCATTGCTATGGGCCCCATAGTAATCGGAAAGCCCTTAATTCTTTCTTTCGTCATTTTCAAGTTGCGTTCCATAAAATCATGAATCTTCTGCGGCCGGCGGAACATATCCTTACTGATTCCCTGGGTACCTCTGAGCGTATCGGCAACGAAGTCGAAGGGCGCTCCCGCCAGAAACCCGGCACCCATCAGCGGAGGATACCCGCGTGATATAACTATATTCCTGACTTCTTCACTCGCTTTCCGCCATTTCTCATACTCGCCGGAGAGGTCCATCAGGGTCTGAAAGGTCTTACGTATGTCGGGGTCCGCAAGAGCGGCGACCCATGCCGCACCCTGGAGGTAACGCAGGGGTGGCAGCTTCCTGAAGGACTCGAAAAGACCGGTAGTACGCGGCAGCATCGTCCTGATATAGAAATCGGATTGGTCCATCTCTAGAAGATCATACTCATCGGCACTCATATACTCGCCCTCGACAAACTGGTTTGTCGGCGAGTCCTCGGGCAGGCCGATACCGGGCAGCAAATTTATTTTGGAACGCATTGCTTCCGATATCTTACCTGACGGTATCAGGCCGGGCCCGCTGAAGGTATCCATATCCCCGAAATCATCCATAAACTTAATCCAGCACTTGCGCATGGTGTCGTAATCGTACATCATGGTGCGGAAATCCGCGCCGCCGTAGTAAGCCGGGTAAACATGCGCCGGCAGCATTACCGGCACGCGGTCAGGCTCCTCGAGCTTGATTGCCTTGATGAAGCGGGTTACCCTCTGCTTATAAATCTCTTCGACCTCATCGTTGATGAATTCCACACCTTCCGGGTTCAACCACCTCTGGAACCGCACTTCACGTTTTTGCTCCCAGGACAACTCATTCCAATTATCCGGTTTATCCATGGATTATTTTTATACCTCCTGTTTATATTGTTTTTTCACAGCTCAACCTGCTGCCAAACAGACACTTGATAGTATGCAATCGATGCATTTTATCAGTCATGATAAAGTAATGCAAATAGCGAAACAGACCAGAATATAATACTCTATTGTAGTTGCTCCATTCCATTTGCTACAATTCAGCAGATGAAAATCGTTGTACTTAACGGCAATCCAGACCAGTCGAATACGGAGTTCGAGAGCTATTTAAAAGGGCTTTCGGACCTGCTGGAATCACACGACCACAAAGTAACCACCTTCGTTTTACGTGATATGGATATCCGTTACTGTGTCGGCTGCTTCGGATGCTGGGTAAAGACGCCCGGAGAATGCGTGAACGCCGACGATTCAGCACAGATACGGCGGGAGATTGTCAACTCCGACCTGTTAATCTTCGCTTCGCCGGTCATCATAGGTTTCACCAGCGCAGTCCTGAAACGGGTCCATGACAAGTGCATACCACTGGTGCTGCCGTATCTCGGCATATTCGACGGCGAGTGCCACCATCCCGGCCGCTATGATAGCTATCCGGTGATGGGCTTGATATTACAGCCGGAGTCCGATACCGACGAAGAAGATATTCAAATCATTACCGATATCTACGAAAGAGATTCGCTTAACTTCCAGACGGATTTTGTTTTCTCAAAACTCACCACCGGGTCGGTCGAGGAGATTGTGGATGAGATTAACGGTATTTAACGGCTCTCCGAGAGGCACGGGAAGCAATACCGGGATACTGCTGGGGCAATTCCTGAAAGGTTACACCGGGACTGAAGGTAACTCCTACGAACTGATTTACCTTAACCGCGTAGACAGGCAGGATGAGTTCGTGGAGACATTCCGTAATGCCGAAACCGTCCTGCTTGCCTTCCCGCTGTACGCCGACGCCATGCCGGCGATTGTCAAGACCTTCATCGAATCGCTGGCGCCGCTACGCGGGAGAGGAGGCAATCCCTCTATCGGATTCATCGTCCAGTCCGGTTTCCCGGAGCCCGTTCACACCAGGTGCCTCGAAAGGTATCTGCAGAAGCTGGCTAAAAGGCTGGGATGCCCGTGGTTCGGAACGGCGGTCAGGGGCGG
>CAZCMK010000005.1:0-48004 GCA_964499775.1 uncultured Dehalococcoidales bacterium
TTCTTGATATAGCCGAACTCCTGACCTATGTAGACTGGTCCGGGGAAGAGACAGAGCTGTTCCTGAAGGAATACTTCGTGTCCCGCGAGTCGTTTGAAGAAGCCCTGCCCTGCATTCAGGTATTGCGTGAACTCTATCGTTATCTTGCCTGCGTGGGGTCGCTATGGTGGCTTACCAGGCCGGGAGACGAAGGTCTCGACGCCGTGGGCAGAGCGTTTTTCGAAAAAGTGGTGGTAACGCTGTAGCGGCGGTTGCCGGTCGCCCTGTGTTGCCCTGCCAGTGTACGGACTGTATAATCAGTTTCAAGGAGGCGATTTTGCCCGAACCGGAAAACCTCGACCGTTTTGAAACCCTGGTTGAAATAATCGCCAGTCTCAGGGCGCCGGACGGCTGTCCCTGGGACAGGAAGCAGACACACGCTTCACTGAGAGAGTTCCTGCTTGAAGAGTGCTATGAAGCGCTCGAAGCCCTTGACGAAGGGGATGCCGGCAGGCTGCGTGACGAGCTGGGAGACATACTCCTCCAGATTTTACTGCATGCTCAAATAGCTGCCGAAGCCGAAGAGTTCAATATAAGTGACGTTGTTCGCGGCATCAGCGAGAAGATGATTCACCGCCACCCTCATGTATTTGGCTCGGCTGAGGCAGCGGATGCCGAGGAGGTGGCGCATAACTGGCAGACCCTCAAGCGGGAAGAACGGGGGGACGATACCTCCCTGCTGGACAGCGTTCCGAAGCAGATGCCTGCCCTGGGTTACAGCTATGAAATCCAGCACCGGGTGGCGGATGTCGGCTTCGACTGGGCGGATATCAGCGGCGTAATCGATAAGCTTGCCGAGGAGGTAGAGGAGTT
Organism: uncultured Dehalococcoidales bacterium; assembly: GCA_964499775.1. Lineage (GTDB taxonomy): Bacteria > Chloroflexota > Dehalococcoidia > Dehalococcoidales > UBA2162 > MGML01. Next base: position 853 of record CAZCMK010000005.1, read on the forward strand.
CCATCAGGCTGAGGGAGAGGAGAAGGCAAACGAATACGGCGATGTGCTATTCACCCTGGTCAACATTGCCCGGCGGATGGGGATTGATTCCGAGATAGCGTTAAGGGAGGCGAACGCGCGGTTCTTCCGTCGGTTCGCCTGCTTGGAGGAGCTCTGCCGCCAGCGGGGCCTGAACTTAGCCGAGCTCCCCTTTAAAGAGCAAAATGCCCTCTGGGAAGAAGCCAAGAAACTGGTGGGGGAGTAGGAATAAAAATGATAGGAATGGGTGACATCTTAGGTCCCTGCGCTACGTTATTAGCCGTGTCTTTAGCTGTGTTTGCTTTTTCATTACCTCGCTCATTATCTATATATCGTGAAAGAATGACAGCCTTTACAGATCTTGATGTACCTGAAACTGTTAGGAAGCGAGGTCTCTTTAGGTTATTTGTATTTGGTGATGGTTATCTACTAATGTCGGCAGGTGGAGTCTCATTAATTATAGGTATAATGTTTGCAATTATTATGTCACAATCAATAAATTATTTTTTAGGCTCATCTTTTATTACTATCAATAAGATTCTAGAAAACCTTGATACTTTTCTCTGGTTTCTGGTTATAGTATTGCTGGTACTGTTAGTGGCTTCTTTAGCGTTGTTTTCTACTGAGGTGCTTGTCGCTGAGAAAAAACTACCTTTATTGGCCAGAGTGTATGCTCATAGAATTTTAGGGAGAAGCTCAAGTAAATCTGATGCTGATAGTCTCTTGCCGGTAGCGAGGGACTTGTATAATAACCGGTAGCGAGGGACTTGTATAATAAAAAGTCATTTGGAGAAGTAATTTTATATAGCGTTGCAGCTCTAGAAATCGCCTTAAGAGATAGGTTTAACCTTCCTGAAGGGGCGGGGTTCGGAAGGCTACTAGGAGAAGTAAGCGAGAAACTCAAGGATTTTATGCCTGTTAGCACATTGATTAAGATAAGAGGAATGAGAAATATTGCTGCTCATCCATCTCCTGACAGGCAAGTAACTGAGGAAGACGCTAAACAAGTGCTAGAATTGGTAGAGGATATACTAAGTAGGCTGGATGAATCTAGTATAAATTGACTCAAAGTACAGGATAATTAAGGAGGAAGATAGATGAATATCATGGTTTTGGGCGGTAGCGGGATGTTCGGGAGGAAGACCGTCCTGCATATGCTGGAGGACAAAGAAATCGAGAACGTTGTCTCGATGGACATCGCCCCGCCCCCGGAATGGGCAATGACGCAGTACGAGCCCTGGAAGGAGAAGTTTCACTACGTCCGCGGCACCGTTGCCGAGCTGGAGGATATACTGAACGCAGCCAGGACCTGCAGGATAGACGGTATCGTTAACTGGGCGTTCGTGATGAGCCTACAGGAGCTCAATACCAACCCGCGTCTCAGTACCAAGGTAAACATGCTCGGTATGTGCAACGCATTCGAGGCAGCCCGCCTCATCGACGCCAACCGCGTGGTCTACGCCAGCTCGATGACCGTCTACGGTCCGTCAGACCTCTATGGAGACGAGGTCCCTGAAGACGTAATTCTCGCACCCAGCAGCTCATACGCCGTCGCCAAGGTCTACGCCGAGATAATCGCCGCACAGTATAAAGAGCAGTACGGTATCAATTTCACCGGTGTTCGACCCACTATTGGCTACGGTCACGGCGGCAGGTCACCCGCCCAGATGTGGTCGGATATGCCTTCGATGGCGGCGGTGGGTAAACCCTACAGGATGGAGTTCGACGGCGATATGTCGATGTCGCTGGTCACCGCCGATGACCTGGCTATCTTCACCACAACCCTGATGAAAGCTAAGTCCTCGCCGCGCCCGGCTTATAACGTCGGCACGCCTCTGGTCAACTTCCTCGACCTTGCCGCGACGGTCAAGAAATACCTCCCAGACGCCGTAATCGAGTTCGGCGATAAGCCGTCACCGTTCGGTGCAAGGATGAAACCTCTCAACGTCAGTTCCAAAGCGGCCAAAGAGGACTTCGGCTTCGAGTGTATGTCGCTCGATGAAGGCGTCAGGATACACATTAACGACGCCCGACTTGATGCCGGTCTGGAACCCATTAAATTCTAGGATTTATCGCTTTGGACGTTAAAATGAGAAAGGGGCCATCTTTCGATGACCCCTCCTCACTTTGGTGGTCCTTTTTAGACGGAGGACCTCCTACTACTATCATCCATAAGCTCATCTCCTTTTCGAAGGCTCCTCTAAGACTGTCAACCCCCCAACCAGCCTTCAGAACTATCATACAACAAAATTCCTTAATAACAAAATGAGTTGTGGTTTGGGTGACTAGCCCGGATTGCCGAAGGTGTTGAAATGCAGCCAGCTGAAGTCGGGCCGGTCTTCACCGACCGCCCTTTCAGTGGGCCAGTCTCCTTCGGGTATTCCCAGCGCCATAACGGTGGCAAGCTCGTGAGTGTCGGGGATTTTCAGCAGCTTCTCGACTGCCTCTTTGTATTCGCCGCCGAAGACGGACATGACGCAGCCGATACCTTCACCGGTGGCGGCTAACGCCATGTTTTCCGCAGCCATCCACGCTCCTGCGCTGCCGAATCCCCCCTTCCTGTGGCAGATAGCCACGATGCTGGAGTTATCGTAGAGACCTTTCTCTATCGCTATCCTTCGCCTGCCGCCTCTCAGTCCCTCCAGTTTGCCTTTCTGCTCGGCGATTTCCTCGATTATCTTCCGGTCTTCTATTATGATAAACTCCCAGGGTTGTGAATTACTTGCCGAGGGCGCCCGTGAGCCTGCCCGGATGAGCCGGCGTAACATCGGCATGGGCACGCCGCTCTTGAATGCCCGGATAGTCCTTCTCTTTTCGATTGCTTCCCAGACGTCCATCCCAGACCTCCTTCTCTCCTGCTTATGCGAGGTAATACTGATAAAATATTCTACTTGTTACGGGCTGTATTTTTTCACGGAGTCCACCATGGCTTTAATGTTCTCCGGTTTAGCATAATCGATTGAACTGCCGGCCCCCAGGATAAAGCCTCCTCCCTTGCCAACCACCTTGATAAGCTTCTTGCAGTGCTCCTCCACGTCCTGCGGCGTCCCTGCCTGCAAAATGGTGGGAGGAACACCGCCCTGGATACACATATGCCCACCGAGCACTTCTTTCGCTTTGAAAATGTCCGTCTTCTCGCAGTGAAAAATCACTTTGCCCCTGGGTAAATCGAGGAGGTATTCGAGACGGCTGTCCCATATTCCCTCCCAGAAAGGAGCTGCTACGAAACCGAGCTCGACGTTCTTTTCTATCGATTGCTTTAAGTGGGGCCAGTAAAACCTTTCGAACTGGGCGTCCGACATAAAGCCATCCGAACCTCTGTGCAGCGGCATACCGGCCCTCCGCGGGTTGCCTCTGGGGTCAGGCTCGGCCGGCTCCGTAACGGAAATCCACCACTCCATGACCTTATCGCAGGCGTCAAGGAGCTTATCAGGGCGGCGGTATATATCGAGCATTATCCCGCGCATGCCTCTCAAGCGGTCCGATATCACGTCGAAGGGTGTGAAGGTAATACCTCGACCCCGCCCCATCGGCGGAGACGGGAAACCGAGGCGAGCTATCTCTTCGGCGAACACGACTGCTTCTTTCCTTAGTCTTTCCTGTTCTTCTTGAATCCGGACCAGGATTTCACCGATTTTTCTGTACTCGGGCGATGTCAATACATGGGTAAGTGCCTGTATTCCCATGCCGAAAATGAGGGTTCTCATGGGGGGCAGCTTCGGCAGAGGCGCCAGCAGGCCGTATGACCGGGGTAGATAGTAACGCAGGACGAAATCGGAAGGGTCTTCAAGAAAAAGGTCATACTCGTCCGCTTTCATATACTCAGCCTCGACGAACTGGAAGGAGAGGTCGTCGGGCTGATTACCCCCGGGCCAGCGGTACTGCTTGTCATCGAGTAATTCCATGATGAGCCCGGAGTTGAGCGGCCCCATTACCATGGCGCTATCAGGTTCGAAATCAAGAAGGGTTTTCTTGCACGCTTCCCGGTAGGCAGCCTGGTCATAATACATGGCTGAGGCCTTGAGGCCGGCGTACCTCGCCGCAAAGACGCCGGTTCCCAGAGCAACCGGGACCCTGTCCGGCTCTCTCAATTCAATGGCGTCCTTTACCCTCTTCTCTCTTTCTTCGATAAGCTGCTGAATGGACTTGCCGTGCTTTTTCTCTATTTCATCGATAAGCTTTTGCGTATCATCTCTCTCCGGTGACATTGATTACACTCCTGAAATTTCGGTAGGCGAAACGCTTTATATTCTCCCGGCGCTTTTTATCTAAAAGGGCGGTTCAGGCGGTGTCTCGGAGCGGTTTATCGAGTTTAGAGTCACCTTGGGGTCGGGGAAACCCGGTCCCATTAAGCCGAACATTAATGAAAGAGCGAACTCGTTAATCCGTTCGAAATCGCTGTCGCGTACCGTTTCCGGATTCGGGAAAGGCCAGTCCATCTGTCGTAAAGCCTGCTGGATTATTATTCCCGAACCGTGAAGCTCCTTGGCACGTGTTATTGAATACGACAGCGCTGCGCCGCAATCCTCCGGGGGAATCATTCCATGGTAACCGGGCATTCCATGACCCATAAAGCCACCCCTCGGTTCGCCTCTCTGAGGTTCCCATACTGAAGGTTGCACTTTCGGAGGTTCCGGACGGGCTCCGCCGACTCCGGCCGGAATAAAACAGAATACGGCAACTCCGGTCTCTTCTACCGGCCCCAGCTCGTTTGCCAGCGACATCATAATCGAGGTGGCGGCGGATTTTGCCGCACAGTAGTTGCTGGGCCCCACGGGGTAACGGAAAGCGGTGGATGAATAGGTTACCACGCCGTGATGCCTCCTCAGCATACCCGGCACGAACAGCTGAATACCTATCATCGTGCCGCGTGCTGCGATTGCGTACTGTCTGTCCATCTGGTAAATCCTGGACGTCAGTATCTGACCTCCCAGAGACATGTCCATGGCGTTGTTGATAAGAATATCCACTTTACCAAACTCGCAGAAAGCTTTTCCAGCCATGTTTCTCATGCTGGTTTCATCGGCAACGTCAGTAGCAACGAAAAGCGCCGTATCCGGTCCGTTCTCGCTGTTTATCAGTTCCTCGGCGGCGTAGCCGGTCTCGGGATTTACATCTGCGATCACCACTTTTACCCCGAGCCAGGCAAGACTCCTGGCGACTCCCAGGCCGATATTGCTGGCTCCGCCGGTTACTACCGCCACGTCTCCCTTCAACGCGTCCTTTTTCAGTCCCGTCTTGTCCATTGACAGCGGCTCGACATTCAATATATTTTCCATCTTACTCTCCCTTCAGAATAGTAATTGATTGTATTAACAGCCGGTTTATATAGTCAAGTTGTTTGAGAAAAACTGTTATGGAAATCAGCAAGATTGGAACAGCCAATTGAGTGCAGACATGTTATCATGCTGCTATCCGTGTCAGGGTGGAACAATGGATTATCGTCCAATCCTACAGAAGGTAATCTACACAATCGAGTATAATCTGGAGGATGATATCGACCTAGCCCGACTAAGCCAACAAGCCCATCTTTCGATGTATCACTTCACAGGAACTACAAAGGTATGCCTTTCGACATGAATCGCGGGGATTATTACAGGCACATGCGGCGCATGAAACAGGCTCCTGACCTGATAGTAGAGTAACGGTTTTGTAATTATGCTATAACAGGTTGTGGGAAAAAGATGGTCGGGGTGAGAGGATTTGAACCTCCGAACCTCTGCGTCCCGAACGCAGCGCTCTACCCGACTGAGCTACACCCCGACAAGCGGTTTTTGGTTATTCAGTTTTTACTCTCTATTATCAACGTCAGCGTCCCGAACGCAGCGCTCTACCCTCGCTGAGCTACACCCAGACAAGCGGTTTTAGTTATTCAATTTTTTTCTTTATTATCAACGTCGGCGTAGTGTTCTTAGCTGGTTAATGTTCTCAAGAGCTTCATGAATATCCATCAAGAAAAACGGCGTAATTCTAGACGAGTTTCAGCTAGCTATTCCGCTAATAGACTAGAAACCGCAATAAGCGGAAAACGCGTTTGCTGAAAATCACGCCTAGAGTCTATGCACAGAATCATAGAAAAAATGAAGATTACCAACAAAGGAGAAAGACAGGTTTTATTTTACCAAGCTTAATCCGTGCGAACTCTATATATCCAAATTGCTCCGAATAATAAGGCAACCACCACGATTCCAATTAGCAACCATACCCACCAGACCAAGCCACCGGATGGTTCTTCCTCTTTTGTCACAGGGATTGTTGTTTCTAATGTAGGAACAGGCTCCTCTTCCTCCTCAAGAACTGTTAACTTTTCTTCCTCGATTACCACCTCTTCTTCTTCAGCCACTAGTTCTTCTTCCTCTTCGTATATCGTGGGAATTGGTATTTCATGTTCCTCGTCTACCAGCACGATGACAGTGACCAAAATAGCATATTTACTGAGGTGAGTAATTTGGGCAGAGACGGTATTAGTTTCAGGATCAACCGTAGTGATCAGTTCAACCCATACACCAGCATCCTCATCATACCTGGCAAGGATCAAATCCTCCTCGCTAACTCCTTCAGGAATGTCAGTGGGATCATAGGTAAAGGTAATGGTTATCGGTTCATCAAACGTGGCATCACCTGCTTCAATGTCATAAGCCAACCCGATTATATGGGCACCTTCGACCGGAGTGGGGGGAGATTCTAGTCCGGTTATAGTAATTTCAGTAACGGGTTCACCTGTTCCAGTTATACCGATAGTATCCTCGAAAATGGTTATATTAACTCTATCATCCGTCGATGTAATCTCCACATCCTGGTTGAACTCACCCTCGGTCGTAACTACCTCAGAGAGGTCAAAAACACTAGAATCGTCCGTCGTGGTGACGGTTACTGTTGGCGGTTTTGTGGGCAGTGGAGTATAGATATAGAAAGGTCCGAGATGTACGGTGGACTGCCAGTTACCTGCATTGTCTACACTTCTTATATGTACATAGTGGCTGTTACCGTCGGCAAGGGCAGGACTGGTAGCAGCCTGTACACCTTCTTCAATATCCATGGTCTGATCCGGGATAGTAGTGTTATCGGTATCCCAGAGTATGGAGTAGCCGTCGAGACCGCTGGTGGCATCGGTAGCATCCTCCCAGGCGATGTCGATTGTGTTATCGCTGGACCAGATACCCACTGAATGACTGGTACTGTTAACTGATGTCGGGTCTGTGGAGACTATAGTATCTTTATAAAATTGCCAGTTCCACTCTCCTTCTTCACCTTCCACATTTGCAGCATCATCCGATACTTTAAAGTAGATGATGTGACTCCCTTCGGTTAGCATGTCGAATCCGGGTATTGTCCAGTTATCACTGTCCCAGGAAGTGTCTGAAACATCTGAAAAAAGTATCGTTCAGTTCCCGCTATAGGAGTCCATCTGGTACCAGCCATCATCCAGACCGAGGTTGTCATCAAAACCGAAATTTGAGAGTATTGGTGCGATATTATAGTATTGCCCCGAGGATTCAGCTATTGGTTCCATGGTCGGTGGCGGGTCAAATTCATATGCCCCGATGTCCACAATCGCTGTGCCATCACCATCACCATCTAATGGGCGGACGTTACCTTCTATGTCTTCAGTTGGTACTCCTTCATTGGTTCCTGCGTCAATACAGGGCGAATCGGCTTGCAGATGGTAGTCGCCGTTGGTAGGGCCAACGAACAGTGGGTCTTGCGAGATGTTACCCTCACCCAGGTCGCCATCACTTATGTTAGAGTAAGTCGTGGCAATACCTTGCAGGTCATCACCATTATCCCAGAGGATGGTATTCGTTATGGTATTATCTGTAGAATCGGCTGCGGCAAGAATGCCATAGTTGGTATTGAAAGCTATGGTATTGTTGATGAGTCTATTATTGTTACTTAAACGCGAAATGCTGATACCAAAGTGATTCTCTGTTATTATGTTGTTTGTGAGCGTGTTATTGCTCGTATTGTCCAGGTAAATCCCATAAAGGCTGCTGGTTATTTTATTGCCGGTAATTGTAATATCTGTACAATCTTCTACGGTAACAGCGTTTTTCAGATTACTGAAAGCAGTGTCCTTAATCGTCACAACACCAGCCGTAACAAGAATACCATTACCACTGCTGCCGGTAATCGTGCAGCCTGTTATCGACGTCGGGAGGAGTGCAGAAGTAACACCCCCAGTATCATTGACAGTAATCGCCCGGTCGTTATTAGCAGTACCAACATCAACTGTGGTACCGGAAATTGTAACCTGACCATTGGCGATTACGCCTGTTCTAGCATCGGTCTCGTGCCGGGCTGTAATGGTACAATCCGTGATCTTGTGGTTTGTACCGTAGATAACGTTAACGGCCGAGTTGGTGCCGCTCTCGATAGTACAGTCCTTCAATGTAACGTAGGTTGACGGAGCATTAATCATGACCATGTCCGTCTGAGGTAAAAAGGCATTAGGAGTGATGGTCAGATTTTCCAGGGTCACTCCTGTTTTGAGGATGTTACTGCCAGCTACTTCAACATAAACGGTTCCACCGATAAGGTCCATGTTAGCATCAGTGATAATAACCGTGCCGGGGTCGTCGATGCCGACGATAGTCTGAGAGGTTACGTTACATATTACAGTCTCATCGTAGGTACCGGCGCCGACCTCTATTCTACCTCCTGTACCGGCAGCCAAGATACAGGTATTGATGCTGGTACTCTGAGCCAAGGGAATTCCAGCGGAGTTATATGCTGTAACTACGCCTGGAAGAGGAATGATTGTCTGTTCGTTAATTTCATAAGGGGCTGATGTCACCGCAGTCTCTATCGGTGTAAGTGCGGGGTTTTGCGTGGCTACAGTCAGGTTATAGGTTCCCGGAGTAGATGGATTAACAACACCTGGTATGGTTACAAAAACTAGAGCACCAGCTCCGATATTCTGGCCTGCAGCCAGCGTGAGTGTTAGAGTCTGTGCGGCCGGATATACACCCGAGACTAAAGCGGAAGCAGGTGCTGCATCGAAAGCATCTCCACCGATACCTGCTAATGCTTCAATATTAACGGTTCCTCCCGCATATGCTCCCACCTCGCCAAGATTCGTTCCAGCAGGGAAGGCAATGACAATCTGATTACCAGCTGCCACAGTTTTGCCAACTATAAAGGTAATATCGTATTGAGTCACCGCGCTGATTTCTGCAGACGCCGGAGTGATGGCTACTTGCGGCTGGATTAAAGCCATTACCGGTTCTGCTAATGTTAACACACTGGTAAGTAGAGCAGCAGTAAAGCCAATCCCTAGTGTTCTAGTAAGTGTCTTCTTTACTGACATCTGACATTCATCTCCTAATGCATCAAAAAAAGGGACACAACCCACGCTACTACTAGCGGACTTAGTGCCCCTTTTACTCTTAATGATTCATTGTCACGACCTCGATCCTGAGGTATATAAGGTGTTATTATTTAGTTTTGTGTCAGAATTTACATATTGGGAAGATAGTTTAACCTTTTAATATGCTAAAGTCAATAGGTAAAAAAACACAAAATCGTGTTAACCCTAAAGATAATTGAAACTTACTAGACTCGAACTAAGGTGCGAGAAACGCAATGGAAATAGATGGTCGGGGTGAGAGGACTTGAACCTCCGGCCTCAGCGTCCCGAACGCTGCGCGCTACCGTCTGCGCTACACCCCGACAAATATATAATCTTTTTATTTTAATATATGCTATATTATCAACCTCAGCGTCCCGAACGCAGCGCTCTACCCAACTGAGCTGCACCCCGCCAGCGACATTATAGCCTGATTTCACCTCTTCGGCAAGAAATGGTTGCATTAAGTAAGAGTTTCTCCCTTTCGCAAAGGTAGAATGAGAGGGATTTGAAATCCCCCTTAATCCCCCTTTTACAAAGGAAGGAATGTAAATGTACCACACCAACTTACTTTTACACGATTCTCCAGCCAGGCGAGCTCACCGCAGGTGACAGGGCAGCGGTACTCGGTTATAATCCTTTGTAGATGATATAGCATTCTTTGAATATGAAGCGGATATATATATGAAAACAAGCGAATACGTTAAATGCGAGGGGTTTCCCTGCGAAGACGTTAAGCACGAATGTTGTATTGTTCCGGATGCGGAAGTGGACCCGAACAGCATATCTATCGTTATGATTTCGGAAGCGGCGCCGGCGGATCCCGGTGATTACTATTATGCGGGAGGAGATTCGCTGTTCCAGCAGACCACCGTTCAGGCATTCAAAGATGCAGGGGCAGATGTCTCATCCGTGCAGGACATTCTCGACCTGGGGGTCTATCTCACCACCGCAGTAAAGTGCGGCAAGACCGGATACGGAATAAAGACGGATACGGTAAAAACATGCTCGCTGATACTGGAGAAGGAGCTCTCTCTATTCCCGGATATTAAAGTATTCATGCTGATGGGTGACGTGGCAATCAAGGTGCTTAACTATATCGCCCGCCGCGCCGGTGAAAGAAGGGTGATTCCTGCCGGTTCTACATACAAGATAAGAGGTCAGGAGCATTATTTCCGTGGGAAAAGGGCTTTCCCGTCCTACCTCCAGGCTGGCCCCAGCTTCTTCATCGAAAAAAGCAAGCGAAAAATGATTGCCGAGGATATCGCCGCCGCATTGAGTCTGGTGAAATAATAAATGAAATACTGTGTTGTTATTATGGACGGTGCTTCCGGTCTGCCTCTGCCCGAGCGCGGCGGCAGGACCTGCCTCGAGCTGGCGGATACCCCGAACCTGGACGTAATGGCACGGGCGGGTATTCTGGGGATGGCGCGAACCATACCTGCGGGGATGGAACCATCCAGCGCCAACGGCTGCATGTCCGTATTCGGCTATGACCCGGTAGAGTATCCGGTAGGCAGGGCTGCCATAGAAGCGAAGAGCCTGGGAATACCGGTAGGCGAGGGGGACGTACTCTTCCGCTGCAACCTGGTTACGATAAAAGACGGCAGGATGTACGACTACAGCGCCGGTCATATCGGCAACGAAGAGGCGCGTCAGCTTATTGATGCTTTGAATAAAGCCCTGGGCAATGATGAAGTCCGTTTTTACCCCGGCCTTAACTACCGGCATATCCTCAAGGTGACGGGGAGGGAAGATATCCTTAAGGCTGAGTGTACCCCGCCGCACGATATTCCCGGCAAACCTGTCAGCGAAAATATGCCCCGCGGACCGGGGAGCGATTTTCTCTACGGGCTCATGAAGAAATCGGAGGAAGTTCTCCGGGAACACCCGGTGAATGAAGAGCGGAAATCGCGCGGTGATTCTACCGCCGATACCATATGGCTCTTCTGGGGCAGCCGGAAGGCGCCGGATATTCCTGCCTTTGCCGAGAAGTACGGTCTAAGAGCGGCGGTGACTTCGGCAGTCGATGTCATCCGTGGGCTGGCGAAGATGATGGAAATCGAAGTGCTTGAGATACCCGGCGTGACAGATGGGCTGGACAATGATTTTGCCGGGCAGATAGACGGAGCCCTGGAGGGACTCAATAAATGTGACCTGGTGATTGTCCATATCGAGGCGCCGGACGAGGAAGCGCACGCCGGCTCGATTGAAAACAAGGTAGAAGCCATCCGGAAAATAGACAGCGAGGTTGTGAGCAGGCTGCGCGACTGGCGCGGGGACAGTCTGCGGGTGCTGATTATGCCGGACCATCCCACCCCGATTCAAATCCGCACCCACAGCCCGGACCCGGTGCCGTTCATGCTCTGGGGGGAGGGATTTACCTCCAGCGGGGCGGAAAGGTTCACCGAGGCCGACGCAGAAAAAACCGGAGAATTAATTGACCCCGGGTATAGTATAATGAGTAAGCTGTTTGGAGATAGTTAACGCTTTATGGCACTTATAGTACAGAAATACGGCGGTTCATCATTGGCGGATGCCGAGAAAATCAGCAACGTAGCCCGGCGTGTCGCAGCCGTTAGAGATAAGGATAACCAGGTGGTGGTGGTCGTTTCGGCAATGGGAGATACCACCGATGAGTTAATCAAGCTGGCTTACCAGGTTTCCGAGCATCCCAGTGACAGAGAGCTCGATGCCCTGGTATCGACAGGCGAGGTCGTTTCCAGCACGTTACTGGCGATGGCGCTCGAAGCCATGGGGTACAGGGCAATCAGCCTGAGCGGCGCTCAGGCAGGGATAAGAACGGATGACGTTTATCGCCAGGCACGTATTCTGAAAGTGGAGTCGAAGCGGATTGTCAAAGAACTGGAGAAGGGGAATATCGTAATAGTAGCGGGTTTCCAGGGTATAACCGAGGAAATGGATGTGACTACCCTTGGTAGAGGGGCTTCCGATACAAGCGCCGTTGCTCTGGCTGCCAGTCTCGGGGCGAAGGTATGTGAGCGTTATACCGACGTAGAGGGGATTTATACTGCCGACCCGCGTCTCGTCCCCGAGGCGAGGCGTTTATCGGAAATAGGCTATGAAGAAATGCTGGAGGTGGCTACCTACGGCTCGAAGGTAATGCACCCGAGGGCAATCGAACTCGGCGAGCTGTTCAATATTCCCATTCTGGTGGCTTCCAGCTTTACCGATAATCCGGGCACACTGATACATGGAGGAGCGTCTATGGAAGTACGAAATAAGGTAAAGAATGTAGCCCATGACCTCGATGTCGCCAAGATAACCGTGGTCGGTGTCCCTGACCGTCCGGGTATCGCCGCCGTCCTCTTCGAGCCTCTGGCGGAAGCGAATATAAGTGTCGATACCATCGTGCAGAACGCCAGTATCGAGGGCATTACCGACCTCACCTTTACCGTCGCCAGAAGCCAACTGAAAAGAGCACTCGAGGTAGCGGAGCCAATATCGAAAACAATCGGCGCCAGGGAGTGTGTCGGCGACTCCAAACTCGGCAAGGTAAGTGTTATCGGTACCGGAATGCAGAATGCTCCCGGCTACGCGGCGCTGATGTTCAGGACGCTGAGCGAGCAGGGAATAAACATCCAGCTTATCTCGACCTCGGAGATAAGAATAACCTGTATTATAGAGGAATCAAAGGTAAAAGACGCTGTCCGTGCCTTACACAGGGCGTTCGAGCTCGATAAAGAAGACTAACGGACATAGATATAACAGTTAATATCTCCGATGGGAATATTATTTAGAGAGGGTTAAATCCCTCTCTTCTTTTCTAAAAAATTCCGGGCTTTACCCTTGATTTTATTGGATTGCGGGGTTGTATATAAGATATAATTAGTACTATAAGGAAGGCATGATGTCATACCAGGAAGGGGAACAGACAAAGCTCAGACGGCAGTCCAGCAAACACGCCGTGTCTCTGGCTATGGAAGGTCGCTGGAAAGAAGCAGTGGAGGCTAACAAAAGCCTGATAGATAATTTCCCGGGTAATGTAGATGCATACAATCGTCTGGGCAGGGCTTACATGGAGCTGGGAGAATACGCCCTGTCGAGAGAAGCCTATGAGAAAGCGATGGAGCTCGACCCCTACAGTACGATAGCCAAGAGAAACCTTCAGCGCTTGACCCATCTGGATGAAGCCGTTGCCGCCTCGGAGGTCGGCTATCAAAAGGTAGTACCGCAGCATTTTATCGAAGAAGTAGGTAAGGCGGGGGTAGTCAGCCTGAATAAACTGGCACCTCCGCGGGTGCTGGCGAAAACGGTGGCGGGCAGCATGGTGAATTTGAAGGTAATGGGCCCCGTTCTGATAGCGGAAAATAACTTGGGAGAGTACCTCGGTCAGGTTGAGCAGAAGCACGGACAGCGGCTTATCAAGCTTATGGACGGAGGAAACAGATATACGGCCGCTGTTGTCAGCTCAACCGAAGACGCTGTAACTATAATCATCAAAGAGGCATATCAAGACCCCTCTCAGGCAGGGCGGCTATCGTTTCCTCCCAGGGGGACGGAGGTCGCGCGCCCCTATGCGGACGACAGGCTGGGTGACAGGATAATCAGACGCCAGATAGAGGATGATGAGTCACTGCCTGAGGAATCAGGCTATGCGATAGTGGGCGGAGATGGTATGGATGTATTGACCGAGGACGATTCCGAAGCCGACAGCGATGAATAGGAGGTAGAATCGAATATGGTAGTAGGCAAGACCAGACCGGTGAATATTGCGGAAGAAATGCGAAGTTCATACCTCGATTACGCAATGAGTGTCATCGTCTCCCGAGCTTTGCCTGATGTCCGGGACGGACTGAAGCCCGTGCAGAGGCGTATTCTCTACGCTATGAACGATATGGGGATTACCCCTACCGGCTCTCACAAGAAGAGCGCCCGAATCGTCGGTGAAGTAATGGGTAAGTACCATCCCCATGGGGATGCCTCTATCTACGATTCTATGGTACGCTTGGCACAGGACTTCTCCATGCGTTACACGCTGGTCGACGGGCAGGGAAATTTCGGCAGCGTGGACAACGACCCGCCGGCGGCAATGCGTTATACGGAAGCGCGCCTTGCCGGAATCGCCGAGCAGATGCTTGCCGATATCGACAAGGAAACCGTTAACTTCACCAGTAACTTCGATGACAGCCTTAAAGAGCCTTCGGTCCTGCCCTCCAAGATGCCAAACCTGCTGCTGAACGGCAGTTCTGGTATTGCCGTCGGTATGGCGACCAATATCCCTCCTCATAACCTTGGCGAAATATGTGATGCCATCTCGCATCTTATCGATAACCCGCAGGCTACGGTCGACGACCTTATGCAGTTCGTCAAGGGGCCCGATTTTCCGACCGCCGGAATCATTCAGGGGCTTGAAGGAATTAAAAGCGCCTATGCCACCGGGCACGGCAAGATAGTTATCCAGGCAAAGGCTTATATAACGGAAGCAACGGAAGCGACACGCCGCCAGATAGTGGTCGTCGAGCTCCCTTACCAGACAAATAAAGCCGCTCTGGTGGAGAGGATAGCCGACCTGGTCTCAACTAAAAAAATCTCCGATATCAGCGAACTCCGCGACGAGTCTGACCGTACTGGCGTGCGGATTGTTATCGAGTTGAAGAGGGACGCCCAGCCTCAGAAGGTTTTGAACAGCCTGTACAAGCACACTGCAATGCAGACCTCGTTTTTCGTCAATATGCTCGCCCTGGTTGACGGACAGCCGCGAGTGCTCAGTCTCAAAGAGGCGCTTCAGAACTACATAAGTTTCCGCCGCACCGTGATTACACGGCGTTCGAAGTTCGAGCTTAAAGGTGCCAGAGCCAGGGCGCACATACTGGAGGGTCTGAAAATAGCTCTGGACCAGATAGATAAGGTTATAGCCACCATACGCAAGTCCGAGACTGCCGAGAAAGCCCGCCAGAACCTGATGAGCGATTTCGGCATGACGCAGTTGCAGGCGCAGGCAATCCTCGATATGCAGTTGCGCCGGCTGGCTAACCTGGAGCGGAAGAAAATAGCCGACGAGTACACGGAAGTACTGAAAAACATAGCTTACCTCGAAGACCTTCTGGCTAATCCCAGGAGAGTGCTGGCATTAATCAGGGAAGAGGTTACCGAGCTAAAGAAAAAATACGGAGACGACAGGCGAACTGAGATAAGCTCCGAGGGAATAACGGAGTTTAACGAGGAAGACCTTATCCCCCACCAGAAAGTGGTGGTTACTCTCAGCAACAGGGGATATGTCAAGAGGGTACCGTCCAGCGTTTACACGCTGCAGCATCGCGGCGGCAAGGGCATCACCGGTTTCCCCACCAGGGAGAACGACGCGGTCAGGCTACTGACGGTGGCGGATACCCATGACAATCTGCTTTTCTTCACCAACCAGGGCAGGGTGTTCCGCATGAAGTGCTACGAAATCCCCGCCGGCAGTTCCAGAACGGCAAAAGGGCTGGCGGTAATAAATCTGATTCCCGTTACCGAAGATGAGAGGGTAACCGATATCGTTGCCGTACCCGAGCTAAAAACGGATACTTTCCTGCTTCTGGCTACCAGCCGCGGTGAGATAAAAAAGACGTCATCGGACCAGTTTGGCGTGGTACGCAGCAGCGGGCTTATTGCCATGGATGTGGAGGAGGGGGATGAGCTGGTGGAAGCCCGTCTGGGGACCGATAAAGACGACGTGATGATAATTACCCGGGAAGGGCAGTCAATCCGTTTCGCGGTATCGGGCCTGCGGGCGAGCCTGAGGACAAGCGGCGGGGTAAGCGGTATCCGCCTGGGAGCCGGTGACGAGGTAATAAACATGGAAGTTGCCGACCCCAAGGGCTATGTCCTGGTTATCACCGATAAAGGGTTCGGCAAGCTCACCAGAGTGGATGAGTACCCCCGCCAGAAACGCGCCGGCAGCGGTGTCAGGACATTCAAGACTACTGAAAAGTCCGGTCTGGTAGCGGCAGCCAAGCTTACCACTCTGAACCAGCAGGTGATGATAATATCCGCCGACGGCATAGTTACCCGCACCCCCGTGAAAGAAAAAGACCCCAAGAAGGGAATCACCGTCCAGGGTAGAAGCACCCAGGGAGTGAAGCTGATGAGTATCGCCGGGGGAGACAGGGTGGTCGCCCTCACCTGTTTCGACGCGGGTTAGCCGAGTTTTCTTTGACATGCAGGCTGCGTTTTTTCCAGTCCGCAGGCGTTGCAGGCTCCGGTGCGGCAGTCGGGAGTTATGGTTCCCTCCAGCGAACGCCGGTATTCTCTTTTCAGGAAGTCCATGCTTACACCGGTATCGATATGCGACCAGGGGAATACTTCGTCGAGCGAGCGTTCCCGCCGGGTATAGAAGTACGGTTCGATGCCGGCCTCTCTGAAAGCGCGGAGCCATTTCTCATAGTTGAAATGCTCTCCCCAGGAATCGAAGGTGCAACCGAGCTGCCAGGCGCGGTGGATGACCTGCCCAAGCCGCCTGTCGCCACGCGACATCGCCGCTTCCAGCAGGCTGGCTTCGGTATCGGTCCAGGACAGCTTTACACCTTTGCGACGCATGCCCTGCCTCAGGATTTGCTGTTTTTCGGTCAGTACATCCTGACTTTCCTGGGTAGCCCATTGAAAAGGGGTGTGAGGTTTGGGGACGAAGGTGGACACATTTACGCGTATCTGCGGCGGTCTGCCTTTTGCCTGCCTGCCTGCCGCGTGGACTTTATCCACCAGGTCGATGATGCCCTCGACATCTTCATCGGTCTCTCCGGGCAGACCGAGCATAAAATACAGTTTCAAGCCCGTCCAGCCCCTGCTGAAAGCCTCGGTGGCTGTATTCAGGAGTTCCTCTTCGGTGATATTCTTATTGATAATCCGCCGCAGCCTCTCGCTGCCCGCTTCCGGGGCGAAGGTCAGGCCGGTCCTTTTCCGGGAAGACAGGGAGTCCATCAACTCAACCGAAAAGCTGTCTATGTACAGGCTGGGCAGAGACAGAGAGAGATTGGAGTGACTGCTTGAGAGGTCGGCTAGCAGCTCTTCGATACCGGAGTAATCGCTGGTACTCAGCGATACCAGCGAAACTTCGCTGTAGCCGCAACTCGATATCAACTCGTCGACTGCCTCCTTTACTTCATCCGGGGGGCGTTCTCTTACCGGACGGTAGATGATGCCTGCCTGGCAGAACCGGCAGCCGTGAGTGCAGCCCCGCTGAATCTCTATCGCTCCGCGGTCGTGGATAACTTCGATATAGGGTACCACCGGACTGGTGACCGGAGGCGGCAGGTTGGCGACTATGCGGCGGTGGATGGTCGGGCTGGCTTCCGGTACTGTGGGAGTGATACTGTCCACCAGTCCTTCCGGCGTATATGCCACCCTGTAAAAAACGGGTACGTACACGCCGGGAATAGCCGCCGCTCTGTGCAGGAACTCTTCTCTGGGGACTCTTTTACCCGGCTCTTTGAGGTTCCGGAAGCAGTCAATCAGTTCGGGTACCGCCTCTTCGCCGTCGCCGATAACAAACAGGTCTATGAAATCGGACATTGGCTCAGGGTTGAGGGCGCAGGTTCCACCGGCTATTACCAGCGGATGGGAGTTGTCCCTCTCAGAGGCGAGTACCGGTATTCCGGCGAGGTCCAGCATGTTAAGCACGTTGGTATAGGTTAGCTCGTAGCCAAGAGAGAAGCCGATGATATCGAATTCCCCCAACGGGCGCCTGGACTCCAGGCTGAAGAGAGGTATCCCTTCTTCCCTCATCAACGCCTCCGTATCCACCCAGGGGGCGAAAACCCTTTCGGCGAGGACGTCCGGTCGGCTGTTAAGCAGGTCATAGAGAATAGGCAGCGCCATATTGGACATACCTATCTCATATGTATCGGGGTAGCTCAGGACAACCCTGATGGGAGTGCTCTCCCAATCCTTGATTACGCTGTTCCACTCCCCGCCGGTGTAGCGCGCCGGTTTCTGAACCCGGTGCAGTAATCTATCGAGATTATCTATCAATATAATATAATCCCCCGTAAGACATTATACTTGAAGGCGGGGAGAGTGGGCTAGCTCTACTTTGCTATGTGTGGCTGTGGGTAGTAAAACGACAGGTTGCTATCCGGTATTGCCAAGCTCTGCAAGGTCGAACTGCATACCGTCTCTGGCGGCGATGACCCTGATGCCTGTTTTTTCTGTCAGCCCCTCCGCAACTTTCCATGGCTTTGCCTGCCACATCCTCATCCCGAAGTGGGTAATGATAGCGATTTTCGGTTTCAGTTCCCGGATGATTTTTTCCGCATCGGGTATTCCCAGGTGTTCGGTAGGCAGCAGCGGGTCGTCGGATTCGGGACGTGGCTTTAAAAACAATGTATTTATTATCAGCAGTTCGCCGCCATAGTGCTTGCACAGGTCATCGAAATACCGGGTATCGGCGATGTAAGAGAAGGTATGCCGTGGGGTTCTAAACACGATACCGTATGTGACAGGTTTGTGAATATGCCGGACCGGCGTGGTAAAATTAACACCATCTACCGAGTATTCTCCGCCTTCTTCCAGTACTACCACCCTGTCTACGTAGTTCCTGAGGTATGAGAAAACCACCGGCTCCGGAGCCAGCGCGTCGGGCGGAAGGAAAAGTACGCCATGCTGGTTGTGACCACTCCGCGTCATCGCTTCCACCATAATATTCATATCCGACGAGTGGTCGAGATGGCGATGGGAGAGGATGATAGCGCTGAGATTCTCGGCGTCCAGATTCTTCTCCGTTGCCCTTACTATGCAGCCGGGACCGGGGTCGAGCAGCAACTGCGTACCACCCAGGTTCATCCAGATACCGCCGGTAGCCAGTGTCTGGCTGGTAATCATTCTCCTACCTCCACCAGTTCCCAGGAAGGTTATCGTATCGGTTAAAGATTTTTCATCTTTCATAGCCAGTGTAAATATAGAGGATAACGGCTGTTTTTTCAATAAAAACACTGTGATAAATTTTATACACCCCCGGCCGTTATGGTATAATTAGTATCAAGAACAGCCTATCAGGCGTTCTTCCCCACATCATACAGAGAAGGAATTATCGGAGGTATTGTAGAGGAGGCAGAAGGGCTGGCTGGTTATCCGATATCCGCTGAGAAACCCACCACATTGCCGGACAAGAGCCGGTGTGTAAATTCCAGCCGTTAAAAAAGATATCAGGGGTCATTGTTTCCATTTTGCCAGGTTACAGGAACCCCCTTTTAATATTCAGGAAATATTCATCGTACCAGACTAAATGCGGAGGTAGTGTAAGATGCTGAGAATAGCGACCAGGACAAAGCTGAGTCCTGAAGAAGCAATTAATAAGGCGGTCGAGTTCTTCGGGCCTGAAGGTTATAAGCTCGAGGTCAAGGAACGGTCTGCTGACTGTGCCACCTTCGAAGGCGGAGGGGGAGGTGTTGAAGTGTCCGCCTGCGCGGAAGAAGGAGGCAGTAGCGTGGAACTGATATCCCGCGAATGGGACTACCAGGTAAAAGAATTCATTCGTAAGGTTCACTGACCTGCCGTACGGTACGGTTAGACCTGTATTGAGATAAATTTTAGCGGAAGGAGGGAGGAATATGGCGGTTGAGCTTTGTCCGGTATGCGGCTGCGTAATAGCGGATGATACCTATGAGAAAGAAGGCGTTAAATACTGCTGCGAGCCATGTGCTACCGGAAGTCAATGTGCATGCGGGTGCTGCACGATAGTCGAAGAAGAAAAAGAATAAAATAACCGGAGGTGTAAAATGGCAAGAGTAGCCCGTGAGATGGTGGAGATGGCCGGAGTAAACGTTGACGAGTTACTCGAGTTGCTGGTCAATAACGCCGCTGCCGAACTGACCACCTATTATTACTATACGATTCTAAGGGTGAACCTTATCGGGCTCGAAGGTGAGACAATCAAGGAAATTGCCGAGACAGCCAGGATTGAAGACCGTAACCATTTCGAGGCACTCGTTCCACGTATCTACGAGCTGGGCGGCAGTCTGCCGGAAAGCATGGTGGACTTTCATAACTGCTCCGCCTGTCCGCCTGCCAGCCTGCCGGAAGACCCCACAGATGTAGAGGCGATGCTCAAGGTACTGGTAGATGCAGAAAGGTGCGCAGTGAGGGGGTACACCAATATCTGCAATCTGACCGCGGGAAAAGACCACCGTACCTATGATCTGTCCCTGGCGATACTCAACGAGGAAGTCGAACATGAGTCCTGGTTCTCGGAGTTTCTGGGAGAAGGACCTTCGGGCCACTTCCTGCGCCGGGGTGATACATCGCCGTTTGTTTCCAAATTCTTGATGTAGTAACAAACAGGATATATTGTGGGGAGGTCTGGTTCAATATCAGGCCTCCCCGATTAGCGAGGTATATATAATCAGGTTGTAAGAGTGATAAATTTCTTTCAAAGCCTGCATCCAGTACTACAGGCCCTCTTGGCGACATGTTTTACCTGGGCAATGACTGCCCTTGGTGCAGCAACCGTATTCATCGCCCGGGATATCAGTCGAAGAGTGCTGGATACTATGCTCGGCTTTGCCGCTGGAGTTATGATAGCTGCCAGCTTCTGGTCACTGCTGGCTCCAGCTATAGAGATGTCGGAAGGCAAAGACCTGCCATCATGGGTTCCGGCTGTTGTCGGGTTCCTGCTCGGCGGCATCTTCCTCAGAGTCGTTGATAGAGTGCTGCCTCATTTACACATTGGCTTCAGAACCGCTGAAGCGGAGGGAATCAAAACCAACTGGCAGCGGAGCACCCTGCTTGTCCTGGCGATAACGCTGCACAATATACCGGAGGGCCTTGCTGTCGGAGTAGCCTTCGGCTCGCTTGCTGCCGGTTTAACCTCAGCTACTCTCGGTGGCGCTATTGCCCTGGCCATTGGCATCGGCATTCAAAACTTCCCGGAGGGGATGGCTGTCTCTATGCCGCTCCGTCGCGAGGGAATGTCCCGCCGGAAAAGTTTCTGGTACGGGCAGCTATCGGCAGTCGTCGAACCCATTGCCGGTGTTGTCGGGGCGGTTGCCGTTATCGTCGCCCAGCCGATACTGCCCTATGCCCTGGCTTTCGCCGCCGGAGCGATGATATTCGTCGTCATCGAGGAGGTAGTCCCGGAGTCCCAGCGCGGCGGTAACACGGATATGGCTACCATGGGCGGTATGATTGGCTTTGCAGTAATGATGCTGCTTGACGTCGCCTTCGGTTAAGAGCAAAGGGTTTAACCGAGATGAATAAATTCACCCCGGAAGAACTGAAGAAGTACGACGGCAGTAATGGAATAGCCTATGTCGCTTATGGGGGTAAAGTATACGACGTTTCAGCGAGCTATCACTGGAAGAAAGGCATCCATCAGGTTATGCACAGGGCAGGTCTCGACCTGACCGAAGAATTTGAAAGAGCCCCGCACAGCCCGGAGTTACTTGAGAAATTTCCCGTGATAGGCGAACTTGATACAGGTTAAAAAGGGGGGAAGAAATGAGTGAAATGCTGGATATCGCCGCTACCGGCGATATCGAAGAAGGTGGAATGAAGGGTTTCTCCGTAAAGGGAGGAGAAATACTACTTGCCGGAGTTGGAGGCGAGTACTATGCCGTTGATAATACCTGTCCGCACATGAAGGGCAGGCTTTCCGATGGTACGCTGGAAGGGTACACGGTAACCTGTCCCAGGCACGGCTCGCAGTTCGACGTTCGCAACGGGCAGGTAGTCCGCTGGCTGAAAGGCTCAGGCCTGGTCTCCGGGCTGGCGAAAGCGATAAAACCGTCACGCCCGATTAAAGCCTATAAGGTCGAGGTTGTTGACGATAGAATAAGGGTAGAAATCTAACCCTGTTATTAGAGTAACATCATAAACTAAAAGGAGGAGGAAATGGAAGAAAGAAAGGGTGTGGTTACTTTTCAATCGAAACCGGTAACGCTGGTTGGACCTGAGATTAAGGTGGGCGATAAAGCTCCCGATTTCACGCTGTTGACGATAGATATGGAAGAGCTGAGTCTTTCCGAGAGCCGGGGAAAGGTGAGGGTGCTGAGCGTGGTTACCTCGCTGGATACCCCGGTCTGCGACCTTCAGACACAGAGGTTCGAGGAAGAGGCGAGCCAGGCGAAGGATGTGGTTATTTACACAATCAGTATGGACCTGCCTTTCGCTCAGGCGCGATACTGCGGCGCCAACAATATCACCAACCTCAAGACACTGTCCGACCACCGTGAAGCGTCCTTCGGCACTGCCTACGGCGTTTTAATCAAGGAATTACGCCTGCTGAGCCGGGCGGTGTTTATCGTTGACGGGGATGACACGGTACGTTACGTGGAGTATGTGAAGGAGGTCGGGGAGCAACCCGACTACGACAAAGCCCTGGAAGCTCTGCGTAAATTAACCGGCTAGAGAAGATAAGCCGTATGCTTGGTTTAACTGGCCTTACCCTCAAAGTCATTCTTCGAGGTTGTCCAAAATTGTCATTCTGAGTCCGTCTGAAGTGGACGAAGAATCTGGGTGGGGAGGAGATTCTTCAGTCGTCCTCCTGGACGGACTCCTTCAGAATGACAGACCGACATTACTAAACAGTCTGCCAGAATGATACGAGGCAGGCACTTTTAGAACAATACCGGTTTTTCCGGAAGGGAGGAGATAATTGGCGGCACATATTAATATTATGGTCGGCGGTGAGGCAGGGCAGGGCGTACAGTCGGTGGGTTTTATACTTGCCAAAACCCTTGCCCGGGGCGGCTACCACGTCTTTGCCGACCAGGACTATGAGTCCAGGGTAAGGGGTGGTCACAATTTTTACCGGGTCAGGGCTTCGGAATCCGGGATGGCGGCTATATCCACGGAAGTGGATATACTGCTTGCCCTGAATGAAGAGAGTCTGGACCTGCACATGAGAGAGCTGACCGCCCGGGGAGTGGCGGTCTTTGACAGTGAGAAAGTGAAAAGCACCGATGACGGTAACACATTCGGAATACCGCTGGAGAAACTTGCCGGGGACAAAATAATGGCGAACACCGTTGCCCTGGGGGCGGCTATCGGGCTGATGGAATACGATTTGTCAGTGCTGGAGGAGGTGCTGAGAGAGCAGTTCGGTACCGGCGAGGTAGGTAAGAATAATATCAAGGCAGCCCGGGCGGGATACGAATACGCCCGGGAGAACTATAAGGGCGATTTCCGCTATCGTCCCGCCAAGACCGGCACCAACAGGAGAATGCTCGTCAGCGGAAACGAGGCGATAGCCCTGGGAGCGATGGCAGCCGGTTGTAAATTCGTTTCTTCGTATCCGATGACGCCGTCAACTTCAATTATGGAGTATATGGCGTCAAAAGCCGATGACCACGGGATAGTGGTTATACAGCCGGAGGACGAGATATCGGCGATTAACATGATTGTCGGCGCCGGCTATGCCGGAGTCAGGGCGATGACGACAACCTCCGGCAGCGGTTTCTGCCTCATGGTGGAAGGCCTGGGGCTGGCAGGTATAACCGAAACGCCGATAGTGGTGGTTGACGCCCAGCGTCCCGGTCCGGCGGTAGGTCTGCCGACCAGGACGGAGCAGGGCGACCTGCAGTTCATGCTTACCGCCCATCACGGCGATTTTCCCCGTATAATTCTGGCTCCGGCTGACGTGGAAGAGTGTTTCTGGCTCACGGTAGAAGCGTTTAATCTGGCTGACAGGTACCAGCTTCCCGTGGTTATCCTGACCGACCAGCACCTCGCCAGCTCTTACGCTACGGTTGACAGGTTCGACCTGTCGAAGGTCGTTATCGACAGGGGGGAGCTGTATTCGGGGGATACCGAAGACTATAAGCGGCATGCGATTACCCGGTCGGGCGTCTCACCACGGGCATTTCCCGGGCAGGGTAAAGCCCTGGTCGTAACCGATTCCGATGAGCATGACGAATCCGGGCACCTGACCGAAGACGCCGGAATAAGGACCGGGATAGTCAGTAAGCGTTTACGCAAGCTGGATAGGTTCGGTAGCGGGAAAATACGCCCTCGTACCTACGGTACGGCGGAAGCAGAAACCCTGCTTATCGGGTGGGGGAGCACCTACGGCGCTCTCCATGAAGCCGTGGATATCCTGAAAAGCGAGGGCTCCGGTGTCAGAATGCTGCACCTGAGCCGGCTTTACCCCTTCCCGGCTGAAGCCATTGCGAAAGCTATGGATAAAGTTAAAACCGTTATTGTTATCGAGGGTAATGCCGGAGGGCAACTCGCCCGTCTGATACGTACCGAGACAGGCAGAGAGGTAGATAGCAAAATTCTGAAGTTCGACGGGCGACCTTTTACCCCGGCGTATATCGTTGAAAAAGTAAGGGAGGAGGGAGTATAAATGGTGAAATTAGCCGATTATAACGGACTGGAAAGCGCCTGGTGTCCGGGCTGCGGTAATTTCGGTATCCTCAGTGCGGTGAAAAACGCTCTGGTGGAACTTGAGCTTGAACCTCATCAGGTGCTCATGGTCTCCGGCATAGGTCAGTCCGGTAAACTGCCCCACTATCTGCGGTGTAACACCTTCAACTCACTGCACGGGAGACCGGTCCCTCCCGCCGTCGGTGCCAAGATAGCCAACCCTGAACTTACCGTTATCGCCGTTAGCGGCGATGGCGACGGTTACGGGGAGGGGGGTAATCATTTTATTCATGCCATGCGACGTAATCATGACATTACCTATCTGGTGCACAATAACCAGGTCTACGGTCTCACCAAAGGGCAGGCATCTCCGACAAGCGATGCCGGGTTCGTTACCAAAACAACTCCCCACGGCGCCGCCATGCCGGTAAACCCGCTGGCGCTGGCGCTGGTATCCGGAGCCGGATTCGTCAGTAGAGGGTTCGCCGGCGACGTGGAGCACCTGACCGGTCTGATAAAAGCCGGGATTACCCACCGCGGTTTCGCCCTGATAGACATATTACAGCCCTGCGTATCCTTCAATCACAAGAATACCTACGAGTGGTACCGGCAGAGGGTATACAGGCTTGAGGATGAGAAAGACTATGACCCTTCGGACAGGCTGGCGGCTTTCAGTAAAACCCAGGAATGGGGCGACCGGATACCAATCGGGGTTATTTACAGGCAGGAACGCCCCGCTTTTGAAGAGCAGCTTTCGGTTCTGAACGAAGGACCGCTGGTAAACCAGGAGATCATCCCCGACCGGGTGGAAAAGCTGCTGGATGAATTTCTGTGATTATTAACAGAAATAAGCCGGCAATGGCGTGTTTCCAGGGGCGGCATGTCGCCACCATCGCTAAAAAACTATTCGGGTAGTAAATTATAGCTGGCTTCGGAGAAGCCAGCTATAATTTGATTCAGGAGGTTACTTTTCGCTGCGCTTGTTCGGTCTTATTACGAGTACAGGCTTTCCGGATTTCCGGACAACTTCATCGGCTACGCTTCCCATAACCGCCCTGATTATCCCGCCTTTACCGTGAGTGGTCATAATTATCAGGTCTATTTTATCCTTCCGAGCGAACTCTTTAATGATGGAAGCCGGGTCTCCGACCACTACCTGGTATGAACTTTTTATGTTCCTGCCTGCCATTTCTCTGGCTTTTCTACCTAGATAACGCCTGGCGCGGGCTACATTCCTTTTATCTGCATCAAGGGCTATTTGTATGGCAACCTTGGCGGCAGCAGGGCTTTGGGCAACCGGTTCCATGCCTGTTGTTTCGGTCATCGGTATCGCAGGATTCACTACCTGCATCAGGACAACCTCGGCGTTGAAATGCGTGGCAATTTCAACGGCATACCTAGTTGCCCGCGAGCCAAAACGGGAGCCATCAAGTGGTACCAGAATACGCTTGAACATTGAAAATTTCCCCCTTTCCAAACTCACCACTTATATTACTATATACACCCAGTTTAGATTAACAGGGACGAAATTTCCAGTTTAGAGAGATGTGACACCTGGTCCGCCGGAAGGAAATACAGAGGGAAATGTATATTAAATATAAAACCTTTTGACGTGGCACTGTTAGTCCACTAAAATAGCGGTGGTATTCTGAAGGGCAAAGGAGGGTGGTATGGAGCATATCTGGGCGCCGTGGCGTATGGCGTACATTGAGAGTGATAAGACGGGGGGATGCATCCTGTGTGAAAAGCCGGGAGAGGACAAAGACGATGAAAACTTCATCCTTTTCCGGGGAAGTAAAAATTTCGTTTTACTCAATCTGTACCCCTATAATCCCTACCATCTGATGGTGGCGCCGTACCGGCACGTGTCCGGGCTGGACGAGCTTTCCGACGAGGAGCGTCACGAGCACTTCGATATTGTCAGCCGGAGCGTTGAGATATTGAAAAAGGAACTCGACCCCCAGGGGTTTAATATTGGCATGAACCTGGGCCAGGTCGCCGGAGCCGGAATCGAAGACCATATCCACACTCATATCGTGCCCCGGTGGCAGGGTGATACCAACTTCATGACGGTCATAGCCGATATCAGAACGGTGCCCGAAGCCTTGGCCGATTCATACCGGAAACTTAAAGGGAAGTTTTAAATCAGGTGAAATCTGATTTATCTTTAGTTATCCGGCTTGATACCCAGGAAGTCTTCACCTCCCGCCGATGTCTTTTCACCGGGTTCGAAAGCAACGGAGCGTGCCTGGAAGCCGGCATCGTTAATCAAACGTAACCATACTCCGTGGTTAAAGAGACCCATAACCATACGGTCGTACTCACAACGGACTTTATCGCCCTCTCGTATCAGGTAGGCAAAGTCGGTAATATATGTCGTGCCGGCAGGGTCGGGATCCGGGTTCCAGGCGAGATAGCGTAAGCTGCGTTCTCCGGCATCGTGCCCGCCGGTTTTCGTCCCGGGATGATAGTTCTCACTAACATAATCGGGGCAAAAAAGAGCGGCACCACCGGGCTTACAGTGCACAAACGCCGTCTCTATAACACTTTTCAGGTCCTGCTCGGTGGTTATATGAGTAATGGCATCGTGAACAAAAACGGCATCGAACGTGCGTCCGAGTCTGATATTGCGCATGTCACCTTGAATATGTTCGCACTCAGGGTTCAGGGATTTACTCACATCCAGCATTCCAGGAGAAATATCAACAAGGGTCATAGAAAAGTGCGCCTTTAAATGTGAGGCGTTGTTGCCACCACCACTCCCCAGCTCCAGAAGCGTTTCCGGGCGGTAACTGCAGCCGGAAACGATTGTCCTCATGTAGAATTCCGCTTCCTCGGCATAATCTTCGGGAGCGGTAAGAACCGGAAACCATGACGCCAACTCGTGGTATAAACGGGGAAATTCTTCTTCCATAGTGTAACTCCCTGTGCTTTTTTCTATCGTTATTATCCCGTAAGTTTTACCATAGCTCGCCTTCTCTCCATTCGGCAGAAAGCGAAGAATCGAGGTCCAGAGCCGGAGTATTCGGGAGAAACAGGACCATTACCGTTTCATTGGGTGTGGGAACCGGTCCTTCCGTTGTGCGAATGGAGAGGGGACCTTGCCATACCTGCCAGCCAAGTCGTGCATAAAAGTCAGGCGAACCTGTGCATAGAGCCCCTAAATCGTAGCCGGTAATTTCTCCGGCGATTCTCTTCATAACAGCAGAGGCGAAACCTCTATTACGGTACTTCTCTTCGGTGGCGACTGCTTCTATATATGCGGTTTTTAGAACAGGCAAGTTTGCACTCTGTAACCACCGTGTAATCCATAATGCGTGAGAGACAAGGACGCCGTCATTATATCCCAGAACGTGAGTGGCACCATGGAAAGTAACCATCAACGGTTCTAAATCACGTCCGTAGGCTCGAAAGCACAGTGCAAGTATTTCAGTGTACTCTTGCTTTGACAGGTCTTGACTGCTGATAACTCGTAAATCGGGTATTGATACTGACATAATGGTCTCCTCTCCGAGGTAAAATAATATTAGAGCAGTTGTAGAGATGTTTCAAGTATTCTTCGCTGGTTCACGGTAACAATTTAGCCAGATGGTATCTGTAATATTTCAAGTAGAGTAGCCCCGTATTATATAATGACATTTAATACGTATTACTACCGAAGAGAGGAGAAGAGGAAATGGAAGAGAAAATCGTTTATTTCGAGGCGTCGGGCATAGACAATACCGAGGAGACGCTGCGCCTGGCGGCCGAACGGGCGGAAGCCCGGGGCATCAAAACGATTGTACTCGCCTCGACGCGTGGCGAAACAGCCCGCATGGCTATGGAGCGTTATGAAGGCACCGGTATAAAGATGGTGGTCGTACCCCACCAGTACGGCTTCGGTGAATCACAGCGGTTCCCGCCGGAGCTGATTAAAGAGCTGGAGGAAAAGGGGCACCGCGTCCACTTCGGCACGATGCTATTCCATACCGATAACTTTTACGGCGAGAGAGCTCCCACTATCATGGCTAATGTCTACCGTTCCTTCTGCCAGGGAATGAAAGTATGTGCCGAGATACTGATGATGGCGGCGGATGCCGGCTGTATTCCTATCGGGGAGCAGGTGATTGCCGTGACCGGCACGGGTCGAGGCGCCGATACCTCGGTGGTGGCAATCGCTTCGACCTCGACCAAATTCAGTGATTTTCACATAACCGAAATTATCTGCAAGCCGTTCCAGACCAGGAATTTCACACCGCCTCCTCCGGGCCAGGGAAGTCCGCCTCCTCCTCCACGTAGACAGTAAAACTAATACGAGTATTGCACCTGACTGTATCATGGGCAATAAAACACTGGTTAAAGGGTTACTATGAGCCGCTGGAAATCGGAGGGGACGTTATTTATCTGGATACAACCGATTTCAATGCTATGGACTATGAAGGTTTATATGAGGAAGTTCAGGGGTTTATATATTGAATCCTTATAGCTACGAAAACCACATACCGGACGCAGAGTTACTCCTGAAAAAAGAAACTCCGCGATTCCTGCATTATGAGGTGCAGTTTCAGAGCGCTCTCGATACCGGTTATCCGGAAAACAGCGTTGTCAAGGGTGAGTATTATCAGCCTGAAGTTGGGTATAAGGTTCCGCTGGTTATACTGGTGCACGGAATGGGAGACTATTCCGTTCTCCCGTGTAAATTACTTGCCAGAAGTCTGCTTAAACAGGGTATAGCCTGCTTCATTCCCTACCTGACGATTCACTCCAGGCGTCTTCCTGAAGCGATACGACCCAGTATGCCTTATCTCAGTCCTGACGAGTGGTTCCAGGTTTACCGGTTCTCCGTGGTGGATATCTGCCAGATAGTGGACTGGGCTTCCGGCAGGCAAGAACTGGATGCTGAGCGGGTAGCTGTACTGGGTATCAGCTTCGGCGGCTTCGTCTCGTCTATAGTGATGGGAATAGATAAACGTATCAAGGCCGGTATTTTCATAGTAACCGGCGGCAACTCGAACAAAATGTCCTGGCTGAGCCGTACCAGTCAGTACCGCAAACGTTATCCGCGTACCGAAACCGAGCATATGGAGATTCAGGAGAGTTTTTACCGGTATCTGGAAGAAGTGCATGAAAAAGGCTTTGAAAATGTGACACCGACTAACCAGAGTTTTCTGACAGACCCGCTGACGTTCGGAGTGTATCTAAAGGAAAGGCCTGTCCTGATGATAAACGCCAGGAAGGACAAGTACATACCCCGGGAAACGGTAACGGAATTCTGGAAAGCCTGCGGTGAACCGGAAATCAAATGGATCCCGTCCGGTCATACTACAATCTGGCTGTGGTATCCCGCCATCCGCAGGAGTATCGAGACTTTCTTGCATTCAAGCCTGGGAGTCTCCGGAGATTCCGGTATGAAGTAACGAATCCCACTATTTGAATAATGCCTTCAAATCGATAATTTTGGTAAGTTTTGCGGTTTTCATTCAGGAAATGTTAGCGACCAGGGCGGTTACCGAGTGCGGTTCGAACGTATAGCCCAGGGACTGCCCTTCAGCCGTGAAAGTGCTTTCCCCGGTCGTTACCTCGTTCGGCGTGTCGAAGGTATTTTCTGACTTAATATCGGGTCCGTTTACGGTGAGTGCCCGGACTTTTCCGCCGAAGCCGCCTGTTGCTAGCCGGACAGCCGTTTCCAGGGCTTCTGTCTGGCTCCGGTTGACAGCATACAGGACGAGCTGTTTTCGTGATTCGTCCAGCGTAGCCGAGACATCCAGAGTCCGGATACCTTTGTGTTCACCGCCGGTGAATGTATCTCCCTGCCACCATACGTCGAGCGCCGTCTGCCCGCAGGTGGAGCTGTACAGCTCGAAAGGATAAAAAATCGTCTGCAGTACCGCATTATCACGGCTGGTAAATATCGGCGCAATCACGTTTACGATTTGCGCGATATTCGCCATTCTTACCGAGCGGGCGTGGCGGATAAAGGCGTTAAAGTGCATTGCAACGACCAGGGCATCTTCCAGGTTGTATATTTCTTCAAGCTTGTTTTGCGACGGTATGCCACCCTGTCTCGGGTGGGTGCGGTACCATACATTCCACTCATCTACGGCTATGGGAATAATTTTCCCGATTTTTCTCTGCAGGCATAAGGTGCGGACCAGCCCTTCGTAAGAACTGAGACGTTCCTCCAGCAGCTCGGAAGTTGCCATGTAGGCGTAAAAATCATTATCGGGGTTACACACGTACCAGTGCAGCGCCATGTAATCGATAAGCTCTCCCGCCTGGTCAATGAGCAGCCGGGCGCGTTCGGCGATTTCTCCTCCCCACAGTGATACGGCGGAGGCAATCAGCCTGATTTCCGGGTCCACCCGTTTCATAACTTTACCGAACTCGGTAAAGGCGCGGGCGTACTCCTGCGGAGTTTTGTAGCCTATCTGCCAGGGCCCGTCTACCTCGTTCCCGATGCTCCAGTACTTTACCCGGTGGGGTTTTGCAAAGCCGTGTTTTTTACGAAGCTTCACCAGGGCGGATTCCTGAGTGCCGTTGCAGTACTCAACCCAGTCGCGGGCTTCCCTCATATCGCCGTCGCCGCAGTTGACCACCAGGTACGGTTCCGAGTCCAGCTTGCGGCAGAAGCCGATAAACTCATTGGTGCCGAAACGGTTGGTTTCGAGAGCATTCCAGGCGAGGTCGGTGCGTGCCGGGCGTTCCGCGGGCGGACCTACCCCGTCCATCCAGCGGTAGCCCGAGGCGAAATTTCCGCCGGGGTAGCGTATGACCGGCAGGCGCAGGCGTTTCAGGTACTCCAGCACATCGGTACGCAGCCCGTTCTCATCGGCGAGGGTTGAACCGGGGTCGTAAACACCACCGTAGATGCACCTTCCGAGGTGTTCGGCGAACCCGCCGAAGATTTTAGGGTCGATATCGCTTAAAACCCGCTCGGGGTCGATTCTAATCTCGTTCATAAAATATCCGTGAATGAAAGCATAACACCGCAGTGCATATTCGTCAAAAGGTTTAATCGAAAATCTTGCCCGGGTTGAGGATGTTATCCGGGTCGAAGGACTGCTTTATCTTCTTCATTAGTTCAAGGAGGTGCTTATCCACCTGAATCGGCAGGTACGGTTTCTTGTCCAGGCCTATGCCGTGCTCTCCGGAGATGGCGCCTCCCAGCGAGACTCCGGCGGTGTAAATATCCTCCAGTATAAGCGGTAGCTTTGAGTCCCATTCCTCCCCGGTTATATCCTTGCATAGGGGGTGGAGGTGAACGTTGCCGTCGCCGGCGTGACCGTAGACTATGATAGGGACTCCGTGTTTTGCCGATATTTCCTTGACTTTCCTGACGAAGACCGGTATTTCACGGCGCGGGACAACGGCGTCTATCAACTCCATGGGGGCGTACCTTTTCATGGCGTGATAGAACTTCTCCCTGGCATCGAGGAGCCGTCTCTTCGCCCTCTCGCTGCCGGGCACCAGGGCTTCGGCAGCCCCGTGACGCCGGCATATCTCCTCGACTTCCGCAAAGTAAGCGTGGATTTCATCTTCGGAATCGCCGTCCATTATCAGCATCAGGAATGCATCGTAGTGAGGGTAGGGTATTTCCCTTTCGAGGTAATCTTCGACAATCTCGATTATGCTTCTCTCCATGAACTCTAGACCCGTGGGAATCATTTTGAGCCTGAGAATTTCCGGGACGGTGTCGATGGCGTCCTGGAGGCTGGTAAAGGGGGCGAACAGCACCTCTCTTTTCGCCGGTCTGGTGGTGAGTTTGAGTATTACTTTAGTTATTACAGCCAGTGTACCCTCGGAGCCGGCGATGAGCTGGGTAAGGTCGTAGCCGGTGGAACTTTTTACGTATTCGCCACCCGTTTTTATGGTTTCGCCGTTGGCGAGCACGGCTTCCAGTCCCAGAATGTTGTGCCTGGTTACTCCGTATCTGACGGCGTTCATGCCGCCGGCGTTCGTCGCCACGTTCCCGCCGATAGTGGCGGTCATTTCGCCCGGGTAAAGGGGATAGTAAAGACCCTGCCTCTCAACCTCGCTGCACAGGTCGGCGAGGCTGACGCCCGGCTCGGCGACGGCGGTAAAATTTCCACGGTCTATCTCGATAATCCGGTTCATTCGTTCCAGTGAGATGAGAATTCCGCCGTAAACGGGTATGCAACCACCGCTAAGTCCTGTCCCTGCTCCCCTGGGAGTGGCCGGGATTTTGTGCTCGCCGGCTAAAGTCATTATCTTTGCCACGGAGGCGGAGTCTTCCGGCTTTACCACTACCTCGGGGAAGCGACTCTCGGCGTGGGGTGATTCGTCGCGGGTATAGTCAACCATGCTGTCTATGTCCGTGATAATGTTGCCCTTGCCGACAATGGCTTTCAGTTCTTCGATAACCCGGCGGTTCACCTTTCCGTATTGATTACTCATCCTGCATCCAATAATATCATAGTATCACGGTTCAAGGTTGCCCCTAGCCTGCTCGAACTCGCGTTTCATTCTTTCGGCTTCGGCGGTGAGTTCCTCCTGCTCCCGGGCAAGCGATTCGATGGCGTTTGTCAGGCTGTGGTATTCCTTCACCGTTGCCGCGGCTTTTTCACTATCACGGTACTGCTCCGGGTTTGCCAGGAGGGCTTCGACTTCACCCAGACGCTCTTTGAGCCTTGATATTTCGGTCTCGACTTCTTGGAGTCGCTTCCTGACAGGAGCGGTTTCACGGTAGTACCTGTTCCTCATTTCGCCCTCGATGAGTTTGCGCTGGCGTCGCTTACCCTTCCCCGGAGAGTGAGTTGCGGCAGCAGGTCTTTCAGTTGTATGCTGCGTTTCCGGGCTTTCTTTGAGTGAAGACTCCTTCCAGTACATGTAGCTGTCGTAGTCGCCCTGAAAGACCGTTACCCTGCCGTCCCTAATATCGATAATCTTGTTGGCAATCTGCCTGATGAGTGTCTGGTCGTGGGTGATAAAGCACAGCGTCCCGCGATAAGCTTCGAGGGCATCGGTGAGTATCTCCCTGGAGGGGATATCGAGGTGGTTGGTCGGCTCGTCCATGAGCAGGAAATTCACCGGCTGAGTCAGTATCCTGGCTATCGCCAGCCGGCTCTTCTCCCCGCCGGACAGGACCGATACCTTTTTGAAAATGCCGTCGCTATCGAAGAGAAAAGCTCCCAGAATTCTCCTCACGTTTTCTTCCGGTTCATCCGGAGCCGCCTTTCGCAGTTCATCGAGGACGATGTTTTCCGGGTTGAGCAGCTCGAGGGTATACTGGGCGTAGTATGCCGTGGCTGCGTTGTATCCCAGCTTGCGTTCCCCTTTTTCGAAGGGTAGCACCCCTGCCATAACCCTGAGTAGGGTGGTTTTTCCGGCGCCGTTGGGGCCCACCAGGGCAGCCCTGTCTCCCCGGCTGAGGCTAAGATTGAGGTCACGGTAGACAACATTGTCACCGTAAGCTTTATGGATATGCTTAAGAGAGATGACCTCCTCGCCGACACGCTTTGTTTCGGGGAAGGAAAAGTTTATCTTTCTGGTTGCCCTCGGCACCGCCACTCTCTCCATCTTTTCAAGTCGCTTTATTCTGCTCTGGATCTGGGAGGCTTTCTTTGCTTTGTAGCGGAACCGCTCAATGAACCGCATCTCCTTCTTTATCTTGACTTCCTGCCTTTTTGCCGCGGCTTCTTTATTCCGGAGGTCTTTCTGCCGTGCCGTTATATATTCGTCATAATTACCGTGATAGAAAACGACTTCATCGCGCTCGAAGGCGAGTATCTCGCTTACCACCCGGTTCAGGAATGCCCGGTCGTGCGAGGTGACAAGTACCGCTCCCTGGTATGAATCCAGGTAGTTTTCGAACCAGATACATGATTCGAGGTCGAGGTGGTTGGTCGGCTCGTCGAGGAGCAGCACATCGGGATTGAGGAAGAGGAGCTTCGCCAGTTCGGCGCGCATCAGCCAGCCGCCGCTGAAGTCGGACAGCGGACGGTTGAAGTCCGTCTCGGCGAATCCCAGTCCGGAGAGGACGGTCCTGGCTTCATGCTCGGCATTGTAGCCGCCGACTGCCTCGAATCTATGCTGGAGTTCACCCAGCTCGTGCATAAGCTCCGCCACGCTCTCGCTGTCGGTCTCTTCCGCCAGTTCTTCCTGAATGACTTTAATCCGGTGTTCCAGTCCGGTTATCTCGGTCGAAGAAGAGGCGACATCGTCGAGGAGCAGTCGTCTGGAGGAAGCCTTTATTTCCTGCTCCAGGTAACCGATGGTAGTGCCTTTACGCATACTGACGCCGCCCCTGTCAGGACTGATATTACCGGCGATAATCTCGAACATGGTTGTCTTGCCGGAGCCATTCGGTCCGATGATAGCAATACGGTCTCTGGCGCTTACATTGAAGCTCAGGTTGGTAAACAGGACATTATCTATGTATGCTTTTGATAAATTGGTAACTGTAAGCATTTGTTTTCTCCACTGGTATTATACATTGAGCTAGTTTTATAAGGTTAATCACCGCTGTTTTTCAGTGCAGACCACTCCTCTCTTAAAATACCGAATATAATGTGGTCATGGTAGTTTCCGTTCTTGAAAACCGCCTTTCTCATACGGCCTTCTTCGGTGAACCCGACTTTTTTATGGAGTCTGATACTTCTCTCGTTAAAGGAGAAGGCGCCCGAAGATATCCGGTGCAGGTTGAGCTGCTCGAAACCGTACTCGATTATCAAACTGGCAGCCTCGGTACCGTAACCTTTACTCCAGTAGTCCTTTTCACCGATGGCAATTCCGAATGTAGCCTGGTGGTCCTTGGGATTAATCCCGTGCAGTCCGAGATTACCGATTGGCTTTGATGAATCGTCTTCGACTGCTTCGATAACAAAAACGGCATCAGTTATTGCCTTGGTAGTGCCTAATTCCTCGATAAACTTCTCCTCTGCCATCTCGGTCATCGGCAGGTACAGACTGATATACTGGATTACCTCCGGGTCGTTAAACCATTTCAGGAAATACTGGAGGTCCGACCATATTACCGGCCGTAAAACAATATCTTTTCCTTTTAACATATAAGCTCCTCCTTTTGTTTTTACACCCAAATAAAAAGCCCGGGGTTTTTTATTTCCCGGGCTTTGTGTCTTTCTTTTTAACTTATTAGTTATTATTACGTTTTCTTTGTGAAATGGACGCAATAAGCCCGGTAAACGCGGTCATCACCTGCGGAGCAGCGGTTGAATTTAGAAGCGGAATCAGGCAACATCATCGGACTTATTACGATTCTCCTTATGCTTTGTGTTATGTATTCTACAATGATAATAAATTAACTGTCAAGGTAGGGTGACAGAGAGTATCGTTATGTTTCAAGTGATATTTATACTCACCCCCCGCCTGCCGAAGTCTTCCGCCTAAGGCGGAGCGGGCAGGCCTTTATACCCCTCTCTCTTTTATACCCCTCTCCAATCACGAGAATTCATCTTACTTTTACAAGGATTCTGGCTGGAGAGGGGTCAGGGGTGAGGTACAAACGAGCGACCAAGCGCAAAAAGAACCCATTAAGACGGTTATTGACAGCTACTAACTGACTGGCATAGCATATAGCCACCTCATCAAATTTATGCCTTTATAGCTGCCAGAAGGAATTTCTTATCAAGAAAGGAGAGTAAATGGGTGATATTTTAAAAGACAGGGTAGCTGTGGTTACCGGGTCGGGCCAGGGAATAGGGCGGGCTATCGCCATAGCGCTGGCAAAGGAAGGCGCCAGAGTGGTAACCAACAATCGCAAGCCGGGTTCCACCGGCTTCGTCCTTCTCAAGGATGAACACCTGAAAGCCCTGAGCGAAGAGCAGAGAGAGTGGGTGAACGGCTTAATAAAAGAATATTCCGGAGATGCCGGGACCACTGCCGATACTATAAAAGAGCTGGGAGGCGAAGCTGTCCCTTTCTACGGCGATATCTCGGATTTCGAAGTGGCGGGTAAGCTGATACAGACGGCGGTGGAAAGTTTCGGTAAAATAGACATCCTGGTCAATGTCGCCGGCGGCTTCGGTTTCAGCCCTGTATGGGAAATGACCGAAGAGCTGTGGGACTACGTCACCACTATTAAACCCAAGGGCTATTTCAATACTATCAGGCACGCTGCCCCGTTGATGATGGAGCAGAAGTGGGGGCGGATACTGAACTGCACTTCTCTGGCGTGGGCGGGAGACCCGCTCAGTCATGTCGAATATGCCACCGCTAACGCCGGTGTCGTGGGTCTGACCAGGGCTGTAGCCAGCGAGCTGTATCCGTACGGCATAACCTGCAACGCCTTCTCACCTTTTGCCAGGACGAGGGCTTCTTTTGAGCTGATTGCCTACTATATGGCACAAAGCGATGACGGATTTACCCCTTCTCTGGAGACGACACCTAAACCGGACGGTATAGGACCGATAATCGTCTTTCTGGCGTCGGATGCGGCGGCTGAGGTTAGCGGTTCGGTGTTCAACGTTTCCGGCAACAGCGCAGGTATTTTCAGTGAACCCGGGGTAAAGAAGAGCATATCGAAGTCCGAAGGCGCCTGGACGGTGGAGGAGATAATGAAGCGGATGCCCGGGGAGGTACTTTCCGGGTATACACCGCACGTGGCAAGCCGAAGCTTTAGTAAGTAATAAATCTTTTATATACTATTTACAATTACAGGAAAGGAGAAAATTTACAAAATGGCAGAAACAAAATACGGTAAATACTTCATTGAATACGACCCGACGAGGTGGCCCAACGAGCGCCGTCCCGTTATGGTACGCATGGAGGACAGCGTGATTACGGGAAGCCACTTCTACCTGATTCACTGGGTCATGCCCGGTTTCGGCGCGGATTTTTCAGAAATACCCATGGGCGGTCATCCGCCCCACATACACAAAGACGCCGAACTCCTGATTCATATCGGAACGAACCCGGACGACCCGATGGACCTGGGAGCGGAGGTGGAGATGTATATGGGTCCGGAACTGGAGAGGCATGTATTTAACAGGACTACGGTTATTTATATCCCTCCGAACTTCATACACTCGCCATGGAGACCCATCAAGACGGTACGTCCCTGGATATTTATCGAGGTAAACCAGGGTGCAATGCATACCGAGAAATCATTCAGGCAGCTTCTTCCCAGAGAAACAAGAGAAGCTATCGACTGGGCCAGGTGGCCTGACGAAGGTTATAACTAGCTTTCCTGGAAAAAGAAACCAATTATCTCGGATTAATAAAGGAGGTTAATGTGGCATATACGATTACAGAGGCTTGCCTGAAGTGCGGTATCTGTATCTCCAGGTGCCCGGCAGGAGCTATAATTGCGGATGAACCGATTACGGAATTCGACGGGCTGGTTCTTTATCCCGTGCACATAGATGCGGAGAAGTGCACCGATTGCGGAGTCTGCGTTTCCGAAGAGTGGTGGTGTCCGGCAAAGGCGATTAAAAAAGCATAAAATCCCATTACGGGATTGAATAGCGGCGGAGTGTTCGGTTGTGATATCCGCCAGTGTGGCAAAATAAAGGGCGGTTACTTCTGTTAAGTTGTACCGCCCCTTATAATATAAGCTAAAAAGCTGTTATCAATTAAGCCTTCCCGATTCGGAACATTTTAGTCCCACAGGACGGGCATGTACCTTGTGTAGCTGGCTTACCATTCTTCATGGTAATAGCCTTAGGATCTTTCATTTCCTTCTTGGCTCTACATTTAACACAATAGGCTTCCACCGTCTCACCTCCTTATTCTGGATAATAGGCTTTTAAGAGAATAGACTATTCCTTATAATAAAGTCAAGAGCCAGAGCCGAATATTCATAAGTAATTTTCCAAAAAATATGGTAATTGTTACCAAAAAGTGTTATTTTTTAATATAATAGCGAGAGCTGCATAAACGGAGGTGCATGTTGCTAAAAATAAAGTTGATTTCCTTATTGTTAGTGGTGTGTCTCTTCTTTCTTTCTTTAGTTGCCTGTGGAGGTAAAAATACCGTCGATTTTGAGGATACTCTCTGGTATCTGGATTCATATGGAGAGCAGGGCGCTCTGAAGTCAGTTTTGGAACATACCTTTATTTCAGCAACTTTTGATAGTTCTGACAGCAGGATGCACGGTAATGCCGGCTGTAACGGCTATACCGCGGGTTACGAGCTGAATGATGGAATTACCTTTTCCGCCGTAGCCCGCACCGAGCTTGGCTGCACGGAGCCCCCGAGTATTATGGAGCAGGAAGACGAGTATCTGAGAATACTTGAGTCTGTCGATACCATATCGATCGTAGACGGGAAACTTCACCTCAGTTCCGGCAACGAAGTGTTGATTTTTGTAAAGTCGACAGGAAGAAAACCCCAGAGGTAGACGAGTCGCGGTCGTAATAGCCTCCGGGGGAAGTTCTTACCGGGTCATTAAAATTTGCCAAAGTTTGCTCTTCGGGATAGAATACGCTGGCTTCTTTGCTCCAGATGCCGTTCACGAGTAATTATCTGGTGTCCTTTGGCAGGCCTGAAGTCCGGACTGCTCTGGAGACACTTATGGAGGCGGGAGAATCTGTAACAGGGCCGTAGTGGAGGCTGGATATCCCCTGATAGCCGGAGGTTCGACCCTGGCGCCTTACGATGCGATAGCCGATGCGCTCAGGGGGACAAGGGGAGTAATGATGGATATTTACCGCCGACCGGATAAGCTTATCGAAGCTATGGAAAAACTGACACCGGTAATGGTCGAGCTGGGAGCGGAAGGCGCGCGTTTAACGGGACGACCACTGGTATTTATACCTCTGCATAAGGGGGCCGACGGTTTCATGTCTGATAAGCAGTATAAGACCTTTTACTGGCCTACTTTGAAAAAGATGATACGGGGATTGATGAAGGACTGGTACCGTTTATATTTGCCGAGGGTGAATATGGCAGCCGCCTTGAGGTTATACAGGATGTTCCGGTAGGCAAGACTATCTGGCATTTCGACTTCACGGATATGGCGAGGGCGAAGGAAGCGCTCGGCGGTATCGCCTGTGTCGCCGGAAACGTACCCATCAGCCTTCTGAATACGGGAACCCCCGATGAAGTAGGGGATTATTGTAAAGAGCTTATCGATGTTGCCGGTAAAGGCGGCGGGTTCATGATGACCAGCGGGGGAGTTATTGACAAAGCAAAGCCCGAAAACGTCCGGGCGATGATAGAATTTACTAAAGAATATGGTGTATATATATAGATAAAAAAGGAGTGGTGTTCAGACGTAGAAATAGCAAATTTAGACCGGAAGAGTCAGTAATTTGAATAATCTTATATAAATATGTAGACTGGGATGGGTTATTTGGTGTAGAATACATCGTTATCCGCTTTATTAAATAATTCTAGATAAATAAAGCATAAAAAAGAGGAGGTAATTATTTAATGAGTGAAGAGTTGACGAAGGCTATTGCTGATTTAAAGGAAGATGAAGCCTTGAATATGACCAGAGATATGCTGGATAGCGGGCAGGACGCCCAGAAGATTCTCGATGCCGGCAGGGTGGGTATGGAGACTGTGGGTAAGAGGTTCGCCGATGGGGAATATTTCCTTCCCGAGCTTATTTATTCGGGCGAAATCTTCAGAGAGATAACCGAAATCGTCAAGCCGAAACTCACGCAGGATACACAGGCTGAGCGCCTTGGCAAGTGTGTTATCGGCACAGTAGCCGGTGATATTCACGATATAGGTAAAGATATCGTGGTATTTATGCTGGATATCAGTGGTTTTGATGTATATGACCTTGGCGTGGATGTGCCGGCTCAGAAGTTCGTTGAGAAAATTAAAGAGACCAATGCACCAATCGTAGCTCTAAGCGGATTCCTGACGCTTGCTTTTGATTCGATGAAGGAAACCGTGGATGCCATTAAAGAGGCAGGACTGCGAGATAAAGTCAAGATTATGATTGGCGGCGGTCAGATCGATGAGGATATAAGAAAATATTCCGGTGCCGATGCCTATGGCAGAGATGCTATGACGGGAGTAGCTATAGCCAAAGAGTGGATTTAGGAAAAATATAATGGCAAAGACGCCGGAGGAACTGAATAAGGGAAGAAAGAAGAGGGCTGTTAGCAACATACAGCCAGAGGTACCCGGAATGGTATCTGCTTCCATCCCTTTCAGCTTTTCGCCTGCCGGACACGCCGTTCTGTCGGACAGCATCCATCGGTACGTAAAGAGACAATATATAACGGCGGATAAGTATGACCTGTTTCTTGATAATACTCAGGACTTACTTTTCCGCCGTTATTCGGTTTGTGGTTACGGCTTTCCGGAACTTCCCTCCACATTTCTCTCTTTCTTCTCCAGGGGCGTATATAACTCACGCCCCGGAAGTCATCCGGGTCTTCCCAGAGCAAAAGCAGAACCCATCATAGACGGGTTGATAGTTGAATTCACCGGAGAGTACGGCAGGTATAACTGACTGGTAATGGACCCACTTTAAACTTTCTCGCAGGATGGTGATTACGAGTCCATACCAGCTCTAGAGTTGCTGTTACAGTGGTAGCGCCGTCTGAATAATGATTAAAAAATGAACAGATATGGGTGAATTATTTACGGATAAGACAACAGAAGAGTTGTTCAAAGAAAGGGATAAGAGGGTTGCGGATGCAATCGCGATGAGAATACCGGACAGGGTGCCGGTTCTGGTCTCCTTCGGCTATTTCCCGGCTAAGTACATGGGATTAACCTGTAAGGATGCCTGGTATGACCATGATAAATGGCTTGAAGCTACCAAAAAGACCGTCGTTGATTTCGCTCCGGACGGGCTCTGGACCATTCAGGGATTTTCACCGGGGGCTCCTCTCGAAATACTGGACCCCAAGACGGTGAAGTGGCCCGGACAAGGGGTTTCTCCCAATTACGGTCACCAGGCTATCGAAGCCGAGAATATAAAAGCGGACGAATATGATTACTACTTCAACACCAATATGCCCATTAATTACGCTCAACCGGAAAACATTAAAGCGATGATAGATTTCACCGAGGAGTACGGAGTGTATAAATGATAATAATGAAATAACACGGACTTCAGATTAATCAGAAGGGTGAGTTTGCAGGCATTGAAAATAGAATAGGAATATTTTGTAAGATGAGAGAATATATTATAGTTTTCGAACCGATAGGCAGGAAAGGCGAATGTAAGGACGGCGAGTCTATACTTGAATGTGCACGCCGACTGGGCATTGGTATCAGCAGTATATGCGGCGGGCGAGGAATCTGCGGTACCTGCCGTGTACAGGTGACGGAAGGAACGCTTTCGGAGCCGTCTCCCCACGAGATAGAAAATTTCTCCCAGGCAGAGCTCAATGAAGGCTGGCGTTTAGCCTGCCAGGCCATTCCCACCAGCGATTGCCAGGTGGTTATACCGCCGGAATCGCTCAGTGCCTCGGAGAGAATACATCTGGAGGGGACAGAGACAGCAGTTACTCTGGAGCCTCCTGTAAAAGCATACCATCTTCAGCTTACCGCCCCGACTCTATCAGACCAGCAGGCTGACGCCGGCCGTTTGCTTTCAGCACTCAAGGAGAAGCACGGGGTTTCCTGCAGTGAGGTTGATTATAATGTCCTGCAATCTCTGTCTCCGCGGTTGCGCGAGTGGGGATGGGACTGCCAGGCTTCAGTCCGTGACGATGAACTGGTGTCCGTATCTGCCTGGCCCAGCCAACAGCTCGGTCTGGCGGTAGACCTGGGTACCACGACTATTGCCGGATATCTGATTGACCTGAGCAACGGGCAGACACTTGCTTCTAAAGGGGTAATGAACCCCCAGATTGGTTACGGAGAAGATATTATCAGCCGTATCGACTACGTGGTTAAGAATCCCACGAAAGGCGGGAAACTGAGAAGGCTGGTAATTGAAAGACTGAACGAGCTGGCTTCGGACCTCTGCTCGGAGACCGGTGCCGACGTAAAATCGATAGTCGAAATGGTAATTGTGGGTAATACCGCAATGCACCACCTGTTACTTGCTCTGCCCGTAAGGCAGCTTGTACTTACCCCCTTCACGGCTGCGGTCAGCAGGGCGCTGGATATAAAGGCGCATGAACTGAGACTGAAGATAGCGCCGGGCGCATACGTGTATTTCCCGCCGGTGGTTACCGGGTTTGTCGGTGCCGACCACGTTGCCATGCTACAGGCTATCGACAAGCGCAGAGATAACGAGCTGATAATCGCGATGGACATAGGGACGAATACCGAAATTTCCCTGATAAACGATAAAGAGATAACCTCTACCTCCTGTGCTTCCGGTCCGGCTTTCGAGGGCGGTCATATAGAACAGGGGATGAGAGCAGCGAAAGGAGCCATCGAACGGCTCCGTATAACTGATGGTGAAGTGATTTACCAGACAATCGGTGAAGCTCCGCCGATAGGCATCTGCGGGTCGGGAGTGCTGGACGCTCTGGCGCAGCTCTACCTGGCGGGGATAATAGACAGCGGCGGGAGGTTCACGAACAATTACCCCGGAGTCCGGATGAACGGTAAGACGTCCGAGTTCGTGCTTGCCAGGAGTGAAGGCGAAAATGGGGAGGCGGATATCGTTATTACACAGAAAGATGTGCGGGAGCTGCAACTGGCAAAATCGGCAATCCGCAGCGGTATTCAGTTACTCCTCGATAAGAGCGGTTTTACCGATGAGGATATCGACCGGGTTATCGTGGCGGGTGCTTTCGGCTCTTATATCGACCTTTCCAGTGCGATAACCGTAGGGCTTTTACCCTCGCTACCTCTTGACCGCTTTGAGCAGGTAGGTAATGCCGCCGGTATGGGAGCCAAGATGAACTTGATTTCTCTTGACAGGCGTGAAGAGGCACGGGATATCGTTTCCCGGACGCGTTATATAGAGCTTGCCGGTACGGCTGAATTTAAAAAGACATTCATTGAGGCTGGTTATCTTGGAAAATACCGGATAAATAATGGTAAAAGGGAGGAGCTTGTCTGATGGAAAAGGAATGGACTGCGCTGACTCCTGAAGGAAAACGAGAAGTAAGATTCAAACGCTGGCTTGAGGCGGAGGGCGTGGAATTTATCAGTCCGGAAGCCAAAAAAGCCTACCAGGAAAGGGTAACCAGGCTTATTAAGGTAATCAAACTGGAAGAGCCGGACAGAGTGCCGGTTATGATACCCGGCGGCGCTTACCCTGCCTATTATGCTGGTGTTGACCTTCAAAGGATAATGTATGACTATGATGAGCTTGCCCGTGCCTGGCGTAAGTTTCATCAGGACTTTGACATGGATACCACCATGGTGCCCAGCTTTATCTGGCCCGGCAAGGTATTCGACCTGGTGGATTACAGGCTCATGAAGTGGCCCGGGCACGGTGTTTCCAGCAAAAGCACTTTCTACCAGTACGTCGAGGGCGAGTACATGAAGGCGGATGAGTACGATGCCTTAATGAATGACCAGACCGATTACTGGTTGAGAACGATGATGCCCCGTATCACCGGAGCGATGGAGCCGCTTCAGTACCTCAGCCCGTTTAACGCGATGAGCTCGATACCCATTGGTTTCATCGCTCCGTTTGCCAGGAAGGATGTACAGGATGCCTTC
Organism: uncultured Dehalococcoidales bacterium; assembly: GCA_964499775.1. Taxonomy (GTDB): domain Bacteria; phylum Chloroflexota; class Dehalococcoidia; order Dehalococcoidales; family UBA2162; genus MGML01. The sequence continues at coordinate 45,017 of CAZCMK010000005.1, forward strand.
AAGGTATTGATGGAGGCCGGCGAGGAGCTGCAAAAATGGGCTATTGCCGCGGGGACCTCCACGCAGGAGATTCTAACCATGGGATTCCCGCCTTTCGGCAGCATCATGTCTATGGCGCCTTTTGACGTGGTAGGAGATTTCCTGAGGGGTACTCATGGAATCATGCTGGATATGTACCGCCAGCCCGATAAGATCCATGAGATACTTGAAAAGATAACCCCTTCGACTATCGATATGGCGGTGGGCGGTGCCGCCGCCACGATTAATCCGATAGTATTGATACCGCTGCACAAGGGAGACGACTCTTTTATGTCCCAGAAACAGTTCGAGACCTTTTACTGGCCCACTCTGAGAGAGGTACTGCTGGGGCTGGTAGAAGAGGGGCTGGTACCCATGCCGCTGGCGGAAGGTTTCTATAACAACCGCCTGGAGACTGTCAAGGATGTGCCCCGCGGTACCGTAATATGGTGGTTCGAGCGTGCCGATATATTTAAAGCCAAAGAGATAGTCGGCGACACTGCCTGCATTGCCGGCGGGCTGCCTCTGTCACTGCTCTGTACCGGTACGCCGCAGGAAGTGAAGGAATACTGCCGTAAACTGATCGAGGTCTGTGGTAAGGGCGGCGGTTATCTGATGTCTGCAGCTTCGTCGGTTGAAGAAGCGACTGCGGAAAATCTCCATGCTATAATGGAAGCGGCAAAGGAATACGGAGTATATAAATAATAAAGGAGGAAGCTTTTGGAAACCCGGGTAACGAGTTCCGCTAAAGAAGTGATAATCGGCGATGAGCTGCCGACCGTGATAATCGGTGAACGCATCAATCCCTCTGCCAATAAAAAGCTCGCCGAAGCCCTGAAAACGGGCGACCCCGAGGATGTCGTGAAAAAGGAAGCCCTGGCTCAGGTGGAAGCCGGGGCGGATATGGTGGACATCAACGTCAGTTCTTTCGGCGTCGACGAGGTTGACCTGTTGCCACGCGCCGTGAAAGCAGCGATGGAAGCCGTTGACGTACCATTATGCATAGACAGCGCCGACCCCGCAGCGCTGGAAGCGGCACTGAAGGTCTACAAGGGCAAGCCGCTGGTAAACTCGGTCAGCGGGGAGACGCGCTCCATAGACAGGGTCATGCCGCTGGTCAAGGAGTACGGGGCGGCGGTAGTAGGTCTGGTGCAGGACGACGAGGGTGTTCCGAAGGATGCTGAGCGCCGGTTGCAGGTCGCTAACGCCATAGCCGAGAGGGCAGATAAACTGGGTATCCCCCGCGAAGATATCGTTATCGACTGCCTGGCTTTCGCCGTGGGAGCGGACACCTCTTCGGGTCCCGAGGTACTCAAGGCTATCAGGCGGGTTAAGGCGGAGCTGGGACTGAACCAGACACTGGGAGCGAGCAACGTTTCGTTCGGCCTGCCCGACCGCGATTCTCTTAATAACGCGTTTCTGGCAATGATTATCGATGCCGGCGTAACCTGTATGATTACCAACGTGAGGAAAGCCCTCCAGGTTGTCCGGGCGGTAGACCTTCTGCTCGGCCGTGACAATAGAGCGAGACGCTACGTCGAGGCATACCGCCTCCGCAGCAGGTAAAATCATACCCCTGTCATTCTGAACCCGCATCAGGCGGTGACCTGCCCGCCAAGGCTTGGCAGGCAGGAGAATCTCTTTTAATATCCGCTGAGTTTAGACTATTCGTCATCCGCCTCTGGCGTCCACCTCAGGCGGACTCAGAATGACATTTTAAGCAAGAATACACAATTAAGAGGGGCTTTTAAGCCCCTCTTTAGTTCAGTATCTCGTCCACACACCGGCTTACGTGTATGGCTATTGCCGGCGAAGCCGTGAGTCCGGGCGAGTCTATGCCGATGAGGTTGATAAGGCCGGGCAAGCCCCTTTCATGTTCGTGCCTTATTATAAAGTCGCTGACAGGTTCTCCTTCTCCGTAGAGAGTTCCCATCATGCCTGCGGACTCCGGCTCGATATCTTCCGGCCCGATAAACGGCAGCGATTTCATTACGCCCGACCGCACAAATTCGCTCTTTCTTGAAGAGTCTATGCCGTAGTCTATTTCATCGACGTAGTAGAAGAGGGGACCGAGTCGGAGCCGGCGCTCGATGTCCAGGCAGACGTGGATGCCGGGACCCAGCGGCGAAGGCACTGGGTATATCAGGCTGTTTACCATGTTCCTGCCGCCGCTTACTGAGTAATACTCTCCTCTGGTAAGGTGCAGCCCGTAGCCGGCTTCGTCTACATCTATCCCGGCAAGGGCGGCGATACCATCGCTGTAAAGTCCGGCGCAGTTGACCAGCACCCTGGTATTAAAGGCAGTCCTGCCGGACGGCTCTTCCGCTATTACCTTGTAACCCCGCGGGATTTTTTCTATTCCCGTGACTTTCGTCCTGTAAGCAATCTGGACGCCGCTTTCACGGGCTTTACCCAGAAAATACCTCATCAGGGCGTATGAGTCCATGATGCCCGAGGTAGGGGAGAGGAAAGCGGCGATGCCTTCCACGTTCGGTTCGAGCTTCAGTAGTTCCCGGCGGGAAAGCTTTTTTAACGGTAGACCGTTGTTTCTGCCGTTGTTATACAGGCTCTCCAGCTCTTCTACTTCGGCATTGCCAGCGGCGATGAATATTTTACCGCACCTGATACAGGGTATGCCGCTGGTCTCGCAAAGCTCGTAGATAAGGCGGTTGCCTTCCAGGCACAGTCGAGTTTTCAGGTAGTCGCTGGAGTAGTAAATGCCGGCGTGGATTACCTCGCTGCTGCGGGAACTCTGCTCCCTGCCGAAGGTATCGTTTTTCTCCAGGATGTAGACTTCCCTGCCTGCTCTCGCTACCTCCGAGGCTACGGCAAGCCCGATTATACCTGCTCCGATGATGGCAACGTCAATTGATTCCGTCATACGGGAATTCCGGTGGAGGTAAGTCGGTTACTGGATATACCTGCCGACCGACTCCGCAACGAGCCTGAGCTCTTTCATCAGTCTGGCGA
>CAZCMK010000005.1:48104-58405 GCA_964499775.1 uncultured Dehalococcoidales bacterium
ATATACCTGCCGACCGACTCCGCAACGAGCCTGAGCTCTTTCATCAGTCTGGCGAAGTTTGCCGGAGTGAGCGACTGCAAGCCGTCCACCAGGGCTTCCTCCGGTTTGGGATGGACTTCGATAAGGAGCCCGTCGGCACCGGCCGCTATAGCCGCCTTGGCTATCGACGGTACAAGCGAGTAGTGACCGGCGGCGTGACTGGGGTCGACAATCACCGGCAGGTGGCTGGACTGCTTGATTACCGGTATGGAGGCGATGTCCAGCGAGAACCGGACGCTGTCCTCGAATGTCCGGATTCCTCTCTCACACAGAATAACTCCGGTGTTTCCCTCTGCCAGCAGGTAGTCGGCAGCGGTAAGCCATTCGGTAACGGTGCATGAGAAACCGCGTTTCAGGACGACGGGACGCTTGCTTTTACCTATTGCTGTCAGCAGGGTGAAGTTTTGCATATTACGTGAGCCGACCTGCAGTATATCGGCTGCATCGCCTACCATGGAGACATCGCGGGCGTCCACTATCTCGGTGACCACCGGCAAGCCATACTTTTCCTTGACTTTCCTGAGTAATTCCAGCCCTTTTTTCTCCAGTCCCTGGAAGCTGAAGGGGGAAGTACGCGGTTTGAATGCCCCGCCGCGCAGTATGCTGGCACCGGCGTCTTTCACGACCTCAGCCGCTTCCATAAGCTGCTCTTCGCTCTCGACGGCGCATGGACCTGCCATGACGACGATACGCTTCCCCCCGATTTCTATCCCGTTAATGGAGACAAGGCTGTCCTGCGCCTTAACTTCCCTCGAAGCGAGCTTGTAAGGCTTCATTATCCGGGTTACGGTGTCCACGCCGGAGAGTACGGCGAATATATCAGTGGATACCTGCCCGGTGTTGCTTCCCAGTACGGCAATCACCGTTTTCTCGGTACCTACGTTCATCTGAACATCCCATCCGTAGGAGTGTACCTTCTCCACCACGGTATCTATCTCTTCTTTAGTTGCTCCTGTTTTCATACTTACAATCATCGGTCTTCACATAACTCCTCGGTTTACGGTAATAATAGTCTAACCCAAGTTATATTTTTGGGCAACCTTCCTGAAAACTTCCAGCGAGCCTTCTATCGTCCTGTCATCGGTGCAGTACGAAATCCGGAAGTACCCCGGCGACCCGAAACCGCTGCCGGGCACGACCAGCACCCGCTGCTTGTGGAGTTCTTTTATAAATTCGACGTCGTCCTCCAGCGGCGACTTCGGAAACAGGTAGAATGCACCCTTTGGCTTTACTAATGAGTAGCCCATATCGATAAGGCTGCCGTACAGCATATCTCTCTTCCTCTGGTATTCCGGGATGGAAACGGTAATTGCCTGAAGACGGCCTACCAGCCGCTGTACGAGGGCGGGAGCGTTGACAAAGCCCGATATGCGATTGCAGTGAATCATGCCGTTCACCAGCTCTTTATGCTCGCTGATACCGGGGTGCACGGCGATATAGCCGATACGTTCACCCGGCAGCGCCAGGTCTTTGGAGTGCGAAGTGACGGTGATACTCTGCCGGTAATGGGGCCAGATTTGAGGGCATTCCAGACCGTCGTAAACAAGGCTGCGGTATGCTTCATCATTGATAAGGAAAATCTGTCTTCCGATTTCTTTCGACTTGGCACTGAGCAGCTCTCCCAGCCGGTGCAGGAAGTCATTGCTGTAGACGGCGCCTGAAGGGTTATTGGGGTAGTTAATCAGCACCACTCTGGTCTTTGCCCCGATCGAGCTCTCAAGGATATCGAGCCTGGGGATGAACTCCTCGTCGGTGGGCAGCACTTTAGCCACGCCGTCGTGGTTTTCAACGTAGTTAATGAACTCGGCGAAGTAGGGAGCGAAGATTATAACCTCGTCCTCACGATTCAGTAATGTCTTCAGCACCACGTTGATTGCGCCGGCAGCGCCGCATGTCATTATAATATCGTCCTGAGTAAACTCCATGTCGGCTTCTATTGATAGCTGCTTTGCCACTGCCGCTCTCGTCTCTGCATAGCCGGCGTTCTCCATGTATCTGTGCATTCCCTTGATTGGCGAATCAGCCAGTTTTTTCAGTTCCCGGTTGAACTCCGGGGGAGGTTCCATTATGGGATTGCCCAGGGAAAGGTCGAAGACGTTTTCTTCACCGTATTCCTGTTTGAGCAGGGTCCCTTCCTCGAACATCCTCCTTATCCACGAGCCCTCCTCCATGCTTTTTTTAACTCTATCCGATATTGGCATCCGGTATTTCCTTCCTTTTGCGTTATACGCGTTTATATTTTTTCACTATCAGGGTGTTATGGGATACAGGCGCCTTATCACCGGCACCGGGAGATTTAGAGTGGTGGATATGATGGTGTTTCAGTGCCCGGCGACCTGGCTTTTACGCCTTGGTAAATGCCGGATACAGACCGGGCAGCGGTACACCCTGCTCTGCCAGATTGCCCTGCAAGGTTCTGTAGGCTACCGCTCTAAGCCCTACACCATCCTTTATCGATAGCGCCGCCGCCGTGCCTGCTGCCTGCCCGAAGGCAATGCAGTGCGGGATAAGATTGAAGTATTCCTGGACGACCGGGTCAGAGGAGAAGGCGCGGCAGGCAACCAGAAGATTGTCCACATTGCGGGGTATCAAAGCCCGATAGGGGATGTACGTCAACGGGTGTTTGACCGACGCTTCTCCGCGGTCGAGGTCGGGGAATACTGCTATCGTGTCATTGAAAGGTTCGTTTGATTCCAGGTCTTTTTCAGTGAGAAAGTATTCGCCGATTACACGCCTGCTTGCCCGTGTTCCGAGTTGCGGGGAGGTAAGCACGATAAAGCTGTGCTCGAAACCGGGGGTGTATTTCTTGCGGTAATCGTGGGTTATCATCATTTTCTTTCTGCCTTCGAACTCGACGCGGGTCAGTTCTTCGACATTTATCTGGCTGGTGTTCGGGTACCGGGTGTGAACCCAGACGATGCTTTCCTGGTCTTTCAGCCGGCTGGCGAAGTAATTAGGGAGTCCGCCCAGCTTCATAAGCTCCTGCGCCTGCCGGGCGAATTGCTCCGGCTGCTCCTCCCTGAACTTCTCCGCTTTCCGGAGGTCGACATTGGCTATCCAGAAACATAAGGCTAGATTGCCGATTCTGAAGCCGGAGGGGATATCGGTCTCGAACCGGGCTTCGGTAAAAGGCAGCAGGTCGCCGTCGCCGGTGGAGTCTATAACCACTTTCGCCAGTATCGCCTGCCTGCCGGACTTGCTCTCGAAGATTACTCCCCTGACCTTGTTGCCTTCCATGACAGGCTCGGTACCCCAGGAATGCAGGTATACCTTTACTCCAGCTTCCTCCGCCATGTTGTTGAGTACGTATTTGGAAATTTCAGCATCTATATGGACGCTGTAAATCACCCTTTCCAGGCGTGTCATGAAAAAGGAATGGTCGGCGTAATACCTGACCAGCTCTTTATCATCGGAGCCCCATTCATCCGGTCCGGGGCAGTCGGTTGCCTCTCTTTCATCCAGACGGTCTATCCATTCCTGGGTAATGCCGGCAATCTGCTGTTTACCGTTGATGTCGGTAAGGTTCGGGATAATTGTGACCAGCCCGCCGGTGCCCATTCCGCCAAGGTGACCGTACCTTTCCACCAGCATTGTGTCGGCGCCGTTCCTCGCCGCCGCCAGAGCCGCGCCGATGCCGCCGGGACCGCCGCCGACCACTACAACGTCGGCTTCCCTGGCTACTTCAATATTTCTTGACTGTTCTCTTACCGTTTTACCGTCGGATGAAAGCTCCGCCACGCCCGGTTCCTCCCTGGAGAATAACTTTTATATTGTAGCACGCATTTTGATTATAGCCAACTGTAAACCTTTATACTATTTATAGAGTTCCTTTACATCCAAGCGAATGGATGTGTCTTCAATTAAATCGGTGTTGTCACTAATCATATCGATATTTCCGATCAATCTTCGTTTTGTAAGAGGCAGAACCTCCGGGTCACTGATGCGTTCTATGATAGATTTGGTAAGTCTCTCACCGTGGATTACGCTAAAGGGTCTGTTATAGAATTGAGATACTTCAGGCGAGACTGGTTTAGTAATTCCGAGAGAGTTGTGAATCCTGACAAGAATTTCAAAAGCGTTGCATAGACCTGATTCACGTTCTTCCCATGAGGCTGCATGGAGCACGCTGGTTAATATTGGGCTCAATTCTGCGGCGGATTTCAATTTAGAGAATGCTGCCCCGAACCATTTCGCATAAGGCGGATACTCTCTCTCCATTAGAAAAACGAGCCGCATAACATCTCGAACGAGTCGTGAGCCGATAATCGCCGAACCATTCTCGTCTTTTATAGACCCGGCCCTGCCCATCAGGTGTTCTTCCTGACCGATACGTGTCCAGGCCGAGGCGAGGATATATAGCCAGATGTCATGAGGATACCAGGAGAAGCGTGCCCGGACTGTTTCGAGACCAAGAGCGTCGTGAAAAACTCGCCCTGCTGTAACCGAACGAAGCTTATGGTGCGGTAGAGTCAACCAGTCTATCATGACCGGCTCTTTCTTGACATGTATATTCATATAGTGTGTAAAAAAACCGTCCAGCGTGTAGGTCTCAACACGGTGATTGATGGGACCGGAAGTAACCGGTTGCAGGCTCTGGACTCCGTTATTTTCCGGGTCTGGTTCTGAGAAGTTAGTAGAATAGCCCAGGTAGGTTGTCGGTAATTCATTACTCAGAACTGTCCGAATCGAGTCCCGTTTCGTTTTGAAATCACCGGGACGCAAAAATAGCATAACCCGGGGCCCCCAGTGATGGTCCGTTGACATCTCGGTGTCGAATCCAAGTACCTCGGAGCCGCTCCCTATCAAGCCGGCAGAAAAGCGTAAATCCGGGTAATGAATTTTTAGTATCGGCTTGACCGCTTCGTGGAAGAATCCCTCCGCTAACTGTAGGCCGGGCACAAATGACGGATGTGGTATTTGTTTATGTTTATTATTCACGGATGAATTATAACACGTTCAAAAAACTAGATTAAGGCTATGAACTATATTCACTCCGTTCGCCGGGGTAACCGTACATCCTTCTTTAACTGAACGGATTATATCCAGGTTTCTTGATACTTGAAGCATATTCATGTCCTCCCTTTAATCATTCTAATGTGCCAATTCCAGCCTCGCCCGTTCCGTGAAATGGAAATTTTCATCAGGGACAACATATGAAACGCTGTCACAGAGGAAGTCACCCTCCGGGGTAAGTCCCTGGAGTTCGAGCATAAGTTCGTTAGTCCGTTCCACCGATATATATTCGGCAATCGTCATGTGCGCGGAGAAGGGGTAACTACGTGCCGGTGCACCTTCAAAGACCGACGCACCCTCCAGCGCGGTCACGAGCATACCCAGCTTGTCCTTTGGCTCTATTGACAGGACGACACCGGGATGAGGCAGGTAGTTCGATAGTGGTCCGTAGTGGACAGAGAAGGGTTTTATCTTTGAGGCAATCGACTGCAATTCACTCCAGTGAGTATCCTTGACCGGTCGCGGAAGCGGGACCGTAAGGCTGATATGCGCCTGGCAGATAGCCTGGCCTCCGGGGTCGTATCTGGAGCGGAGTTTGTTCACCTCCGCCGCCGGCGGGTCGGGCGGGAAGATTAAGAGGACTCCGAATCGGTATAGTTTCTGCCACTCCTCCCAACGGTTGGTATCCTCTGCGTAATCAGTGACCATTTCAAACCTCTCTGCCTGGATACTTTATCTTCTTAATATTTGGCTCATCCTTAATTGAATCATTATTACGTATTATGGTGATGGTGTAAATAGTGTCAGTAATAAGCTTCACGGATACTCCGGCTGATACCATTCAGGTATAATGAGCGATGTAATGGATAAGAGGAGTGATAACGAATGACGCGAATTACAATTAACCTGCCGGACAAATACTCTTTCTCGGTAGATATCCCAGTCCGTATCAGCGACATCAATCCCGGAGGGCATCTGAGCTGGGATGCCATGTTTAACATCCTGGACGAAGCGCATGTGCGGTTCTGGAATAGCCTGGACCTCTCCGAGATTGAGGGTAAGGGTATTTCACGTATCATGGTGGATGCCGGCATTAACTATAAGCGGCAGGCATATCATGGCCAGACGCTCAGGGTGGAAATCGGCGTTGCCGAATTGACCGGCAGAAGCTTCGACCTGGTGTATAAAGTAACGGACGCAGATAACGGCGACGAAATAGCCCGGGCGAAGACCGGCTTTCTCTGCTTCGATTACAGAAGACAGAAAGTAGTACCGGTTCCGGAAGAATTAAAAGCCAGGCTTAAATAATATCATTAACTCCCAACCGGATAAGAACACTATGCATAATTGGGACTGGAGGTCTATCTGCCGGGAGACAGGAAGAGTGAAGACTACCGCTGCCAGGTATGGATGCCGGTTGTTAAAAAAGACTGATTACTCGGGCTATGGCAATTAGTCAAGTAAGATATCATGAGGTCGGGGAGTATCATCTCCCCGACCTCCGGTGGATTACTAAATGTCCTTGTCGTAGGCTACGAAATCAGACCTGTTAAAACCACGTCCCACGAGAAAACTCTTCAGGTTTTCATCGTCATCTCGGATGACTATTCTTATCGAGGCTCCGTTTTTCTTACAGTCCTCGGTAAAAGTATCCATCAGGGCTAAACCGATTCCTTTACCCCAGTGGTCGCCGTGGACACCCATCATTTCTATCCAGCCGATCTTCGGATTATCTTGATAAGGGTCTTCCACGCTGCGGGGATGGCTAATCAGGTATTTGCTTCTTTCTTCCTGTTCGATAACGCCGGCGACGAACCCGGCTACCTCGCCGTTCATTTCGGCAACATAGCACAATTTCGGCTCGTATATTCTCCAGTAAGTCTCGAATGAAAACGGCCAGGTAGTTACGCGCCTCTTGCCATATAGTGAGTTATCCACCTCATTTATTTTTGCCAGGTCATTCCTGGTCATTTTCCGAACCTTTATGTCTGGATTCCCTCTGTTTTCTGTCATAATCCCCTCCTTTTCCAACAGTTATGCCAAATATTGGTGGCAGTAATCATACTAGATAACGATAAATTTTTCAATGTCTGTTTTTAGCATTATATGAAGAAATTAACGGTAGTGGGTAAGAGGGGTGAGGTTTCTTTAGCTTCTATTTGCGCTCAACTGCTACTGCGAGCTATAATCGGGTTTAGTCTATTAAGGAGTCCGGAGTATGAGAGCAAAGAAACGTGAGATTGTGCGCACCACCACCTGGTCTGCCGGGCCCGGCTGTCACGGCGGCTGTGGCGTGCTGGCGTACATCGAAGACGGGAAACTGGTCAAGATTGAAGGCGACCCGGAGCATCCCTGGAACCAGGGAAGGCTGTGCTCCAGGTGCCTGGCAATGACGCAGTACGTGTATCATCCGGACCGTCTCAGGCATCCTCTGAAGAGGGTCGGGGAACGTGGCGAGGGAAAGTGGCAGGAGATATCCTGGGACGAGGCTTTCGACCTTATAGAGCAGAGGATGGGGAAAATCCGGGACGAGTACGGACCGGAAAGCTTTATCTTCTCAATGGGTACCGGTCGTGACATCGGCGCCTGGATATGTATGCTCGCTTACGCTTACGGCAGCCCAAATATCATGTTCGCCCTGAGTGGAATCGCCTGCTATAGCCCCAGAATCGCCGGGGTCGAAACAATGCAGGGCGACTACTGTATTCTCGACGCCGCCCAGTGGTTTCCGAAACGGTACGAAGACCCGCGGTATAAAGTCCCGGAGTGCATAGTGGTCTGGGGCTACAATATTCCGGCTTCCTGCCCGGATAACGTTTTCGGACACTGGATAATCGACCTGATGAAGAAAGGTACCAAGATTATCGCTATCGACCCACGGCTGTCATGGTTTGCCTCCAGGGCGGAGAAGTGGCTGAGATTGAGACCGGGGACGGACGGCGCCCTGGCAATGGGATTCCTCAACGTGATTATAAACGAGGAACTGTACGATAAGGAATTCGTGGAGAAATGGACCAATGCCCATCACCTGGTGAGAAACGATACCGGGCAACTGCTCCGGGAGAGCGACATCGCGGCGGGTGGTTCTAAAGACAACTTCGTGGTATGGGACGAGGCTAAAGGCGAGCCGGCGGTATGGGATAGCGTACAACTGGAATATAAATCAGCCGATGTAAAGCCGGTACTCGAAGGTGAGTATGGAGTCAGCCTTCAGGACGGGACGAGAGTTGAAGCCAGGACGGTCTGGTCCGTGTTCCTGGAGCAGGTGAACGAGTACTCGCTTGGGCGAGTGTCCGAGATAACCTGGGTGCCGGAGAAAGACATCGCAGACGCGGCGCGACTCTATGCAAAGAGCAAACCCGCCGCCATACACTGGGGAGTGCCCATAGATATGACTCCGGCTATTACACCCACCGTTCAGGCGATTGCCGACCTCTGGTGCCTGACCGGTAACCTTGACGTGCCCGGCGGTAACGTGATTTCCCGTTACGCTTTCGATGCCGTTGCCTACGCTCTGCCGGGGGCGAAGGGTGTAATAAAGATGAAAACGGCTGAGGCAGATGAAAAGAGAATCGGAAGAGACCGGTACGGGCCGCTGAGTAAATTCATCTGGCGGGCTCAGACCGACCTCACCCTGGAGCAGATATTCACCGAAGACCCGTATCCGATAAAGGGCATGTGGCTGCAGGGGTGCAATCCCGTGGCGGGTATAGGTCTCGACCCGCATAAATGGGTGGACGCCCTGAAAAAGCTCGATTTCGTGGTTGCTGTCGACCTTTTCCAGACGCCGACCACGCAGTATGCCGACGTTGTCCTTCCCTCGGCGACTTTTCTGGAAAAGGACAGTGTCAGGAGCTGGTGGGTACCGCTCCAGAGTATCAATAAAGCTATCACCGTAGATGAATGCAAGTCCGATATCGAGATAAATTTCGAGCTGGCGAGAAGGTTCGACCCGGATTTCAGATGGGAGACCATTTACCAGCTATTCGATGAAATAGTCGAACCTTCCGGCATGACCTTTAAAGAGCTTCAGGAAAAAGGCTGGGTTTTCCCGCCGGAAGGTCACCCCAGCCACCCGTATCACAGGTTCGAGAAAGGGTTGCTGCGACCGGATAAAAAGCCCGGTTTCCAGACCCCTTCGGGGAAGGTGGAGTTGTACTCGGTGCTGCGTGAGGAGTGGGGATTGGAGCCGGTAGCCCATTACGAAGAACCGCCGTTCACGCCTGTAAGCATGCCTGAAATGAAAGATAAGTATCCTCTGATTCTCTCCACGGGGAGAAGGTCTCCTGTGTATTTTCACACCGAGCACCGGAATATCCCCTGGCTGAGGGAAATCGACCCCGACCCGGTTATCGAAATACATCCCGATACGGCAAAGAAGCATGGCATCGCTAACGGAGAATGGGTATGGGTGGAGAACTGGCTCGGCAGGTGCCGGTTCAAGGCTAAAATTACACTTGTCGTACCTGAATGGATGGTAATGATTGCTCACGGCTGGTGGTTCCCGGAGGAACCGGGCGAGGAACCTTCGCTATATGGTGTCTGGAGGTCCAACGCCAGCCTGCTTATTCCTATGGGCTACCAGGGTAAAGACGGGCTGGGAGCCCCGATAAAGCACCTGCTCTGTAAAATATACAGGGTAGACGGGCGAAAGGAGGCTTGATATAGCAAAGAAACCTGAATACGGCTTATTGATTGACTACGAATACTGTACCGGCTGCTATGCCTGTCAGGTTGCCTGTGCCCAGGAATATAAATGGCCGGAAGGCATGGGAGGGATACGGGTAATCGAGGTAGAGCAAAGGCTGCCCAATAACCGGGCATATCTTACTTTCCTGCCGTTTCCCACCGAGCTGTGCATTCTCTGCGAGCCCCGCACCAGGCAAGGGCTGAAACCAGCCTGTGTCCAACACTGCATGGCGGCGTGTATGAAGTACGGGAAAATAGAGGAACTGGCTGAAGAACTGGCTAAAAAGCCGAGGCAGGTGCTCTGGGTGCCGCGGTCGTAGTAGTAAATATTACCGCGATAAACGATTGCCTGTAAACTTGACACGTAAGACTGAAATGACATATTATTATGCTAATAGGTAGTTAGATACGTCTTCGACGTTTGGTTGGTGTTTAAGCGCAGTTAGCTGTTTGTAATCAGCACCCCGTTTTCCTCCGGTAGGGTAAACTTCTTTTATTTCCAATTCACATGCTAATTCTCCTCTATTTCCATATATTTTCTCCTCTACCAGCTATATTGGTTCTATTTGCATCTGGTTGTTTATTATTACCTATCCCCTGTATCCCTTCATCCGCCATAG
>CAZCMK010000006.1:0-50435 GCA_964499775.1 uncultured Dehalococcoidales bacterium
AAGCCTGAGGATTAGCGGGGTCTGGTACAATGGTATCCGCGCTGATAAACCTGCCGATACTGGCATCATAGTACCTCGCCCCGTAATAGTAGAGACCCGTATCATCCAGCCTCTGCCCTGTAAACTTCTTGTCTGTGGGTACGTCACCGGAACGTGCCCCGCCGTACGGGTAGTATTTTATGGTGCCGAGTGAGTCACCGTTCGTATCTGTCATTAAAGACGTGCCGGTGAGATGGTCCCTTCGCCTTCGCTCAGGACAAGCCTGGTGGATATAGCGTAACTCCGTGCCCTCACGCTGCGCCACCAATCTGTCACCGTGATAGTAGCTGGTGGTGACATTACCAGTGGTCAGGTTTTTCTCGTAATATCTGTTGATATAGAGTATGGTCTCTCCACCTTCCGTTTTCTTGATACGGTTGCCGTCGCCGTCGTAGACAAAGGTCGCCGTAGTGCCGTTATCGGATACGGATACGGGTCGGTTCTCAAAGTCCCAATCGATGGTCTGGCTGCCGATTGAATATATCGGTGAAGAAGCGGGAGATTATCCGGGCGACTTCTTCTTCGTGGCCTATGAGGGAGTGGTCCGCTCCGGTTATAATTTGGTACTTTCCTGAAGCTGGTAGATTCGCAGCCTGCTGCCTGAAATAGTCCAGCGGCGTCATATCGTCTTCTTCACCGACGATTATTATCGAAGGTCCTGGGTATTGTCTCAGTCGCTCCCAGGCAGGGTCCGAAAGCGGCGCCGAGACCAGCGCCAGACCCTTCACTCGCTCATCGCGAAGTGCGACCGGCAGAGCCATTATGGCGCCGAAAGAGTACCCCGCCAGACCGACCTTCCCGGAATCGACATCTTCCGTGGAGAAAGCAAACTCCAGAGCCGCCTTCACATCTTCACGCTCACCTATGCCTTCTCCGAAGCTGCCTTCGCTTTCACCCACTCCCCTGAAATTGAACCGCAGAGCGGCTATCGAATCTTTTGCCAGTGCCTGCCAGATGGCAGTGACAACACTGTTCTGCATGGTGCCGCCCTGAGGCGGAAACGGGTGGGCAACAACAACTCCCGGGAAAGGAGGTTCACCATCAGGGAAGAGCCATTCTCCCTCCAGGGTGATATCGCCGCAGGGAAATTTTACCGGTACAGACTTCAATCAGCTTCCTCTTTCTCGTTCTCTTTTTGAGCCCCGCCTGTCTTTCTCCTCCCCTGCCACCAGTTTCTCAGTCGTGTTATGACCTGTTTCTCATACCCCTGCTCACGGGGGGTGTAATACTGCCTGCCCTGAAGCGACTCAGGGAGGTTTTGCTGTTCCACAAAGCTATCGGCGTAGTCATGAGCATATTTATATCCTTCACCATAACCCATCTGCTTCATCAGCGGGGTTACGGCGTTACGCAGGTGAAAAGGCACCGCGTCCGGAGTACCTTTCTTAATCTCCTCCTGGACACGGGTGTAGGCTTCATACAGCGAATTGCTCTTCGGAGCCGTTGCCATATATACAGTCGCTTCGGCAAGGGCGAGGTTTCCTTCCGGCATACCTATGAAGTGTACCGCCTGCTGCGCCGCCATAGCTACCACCAGCGCCTGCGGGTCAGCCATGCCAACGTCTTCGGTGGCAAAACGTATCAAACGCCGGGCGACATAGAGAGGGTCTTCCCCGGCTTCGAGCATTCTTCCCAGCCAGTACAGCGAAGCATCCGGGTCCGAACCCCGCATCGATTTATGCAGGGCGGAAATAAGGTCATAGTGCTGGTCTCCCCCTTTATCGTAGCGCAGAGCCGGGTGCTGGACGGCGTCTTCGATGGTTGCCAGGGGGACACGGCGTCTTCCCTGAGCGTCGGGCGGGGTACTCATTACCGCCATTTCGAGCGCATTAAGGGCAACACGGGCATCGCCTTTCGACATATTAATCAGGTGGTCGATTGCCTCCGGCGCCAGTACCACGTTTACCGACCCGAGACCCTTCAGCCTGTCCCTGAGAGCTCTCATAATAATGACGCGGATTTCATCCTCGACAAGAGGGTTCAGGGTGTGTACCTGAGCCCGGGAAAGAAGTGGCGAGGTAACCTCGAACGAAGGATTCTCCGTGGTGGCTCCGATGAGGGTTATCGTGCCGTCCTCGACGTAGGGTAAAATGGTATCCTGCTGAGTCTTATTGAAACGGTGAATTTCGTCTATAAAAAGTATCGTTTTTTGTCCGGCGCTCCTGCGGCGTTCTTTTGCTTCTTCTATTGCACGGCGGAGTTCAGCCACGCCGGCACTGACGGCGCTAATTGCGATGAAATGGGCATCTGTAACGCTGGCAATTACGTACGCCAGGGTAGTCTTGCCGCTTCCCGGCGGTCCCCAGAGGACGATTGACGGTATCCGTCCGGCTTCTATAGCCTTTCTCAGCACACGTCCTTCACCTACCAGGTGTTCCTGTCCTACATACTCATGGAAACTGTTCGGTCTCATTCGGGTGGCAAGTGGCGCCTGCTGTCCTTTTTCTTCTTCAAGTTGACGCTCAAACATATCCATAACTACACACCCCCTGAATTAGCCCACACCATATATTATCACCAGTCGGGTGGATAATCTACCTAACCTCATTAATCAAGCTATCCGGAACTGTCATTCCGTGCTTGACCTGCCCGCCGCACAAGGCTTTGGCAGGCGGGCACGGAATCCAGACCTATCCACCCGAGGCGTATTCTGGATTCCGGCCTGCGCCGGAATGACAAAATACTTAAAAACGGAACTTATGATACAAAATACTTTTCAAGGAGAAGGGGCAGTGCTTTTAAAGAGGGGCTCCGCCCCTCTTTAACCCCCATATTAGTTAGTGATTTATTCAAACCGACTCTGCATTTGCCTGTGTATATTACCCGAAAGCCCTCCATATAAATATATGTACCTAGCCTATGATTATTTCATCGAGAGAGCGTTTTGGCACGTGGTGGACGCCTTCGCCGTCACGCCAGTAATTAACACTTCCGCCGGGCTCGGCGGTCTCCAGTACAACTTCTTCTTTAGGCTTGCCGAGAGATATTACAAGGACTATCTCATAACGCGGCGGAATACCGAAAGCTTTAACCAGCTCCTCTCTTTTTACCGAGCCGTGCATGCATCCGCCGAGACCTTTCTCCCTGGCGCCGAGCAGTATACTCTGGGCGGCTATTCCGTGGTCGCAGCCGGGATTTTGGCTTATCTCCTTATCCAGGAGGATTATTATATAGCCCGCAGGTCTTTCCCCCTCAGGCGGACCGGGCCAGTCCTTAAGCTGTCCGGCAAAGCCGAGCTGCCGAAACACAACGGCATTCTTTTCCGGTTCGCAGCAAAGCATATATTTCAACGGCTGCCTGTTGGCGGCGGACGCCGAGCACCTCGCCAGGTCTACGAGTCCTTTCAGGATTCCCCTTTCGACAGGTACATCCTCATAAAATCTGCGACAGGTCCTGTTCTGGAGTATCAGGTCTCTAAACATTTTCTTCTCCTCTATAACTTTCTCACCCTGCTATCCCGTGTATTACAGATGTATCCTCTATTATATAAGAACTGCAATCTTAACAAAACAAACAGGACTATATTGATGGTATTATTTGCATTTGGTTGTTATTATTTACCTCACCCCTTACCCTTCAGGGTGAACCTTTCAGGATGAACCCCTCTCCAGCCAGAGCCATTGAAAATGATTGAAGAGCTCTCCTGGCTGGAGAGGGGGATACAGGGGGTGAGTATGAATATCAGCCGAAACATAACTGTACCGCGCGGATGGTTTGATTTCAGCAAAGATACGTATATAATATAAGTGCTGAAATTTCCAGATTAAAGCCAGACAAGACTTAAATCGTGTGGAAAGGAAGTGACCGATAGCCAATGGATGAAATCACAGTAACCATTGATGGCAGGGAAATCAAGACCTCTGAGGGGAAGACGGTCTTACAGGCAGCCCAGGAAGCCGGGATATATATCCCCGCACTCTGTTCTCATCCCGACCTTGTACCGGGCGGATACTGCGGCCTTTGCATAGTCGAGGTAGACGGCAGCGGCGATGTCCAGGCCTGTATGACAGAGGTAAGCGACGGCATGGTGGTAACCACCGAAACACCGTCCGTACGGCAACAGCGGGAAGAAGCGCTGGAAAAGATACTTACCGAGCACCCTCATTCCTGTCTCGACTGCTGGCGTAAAGAAAGATGCAAGCCATTCGATATCTGCCTGAGAAGCACCGATGTCAGCCAGCACTGCGTTACCTGCCCCCAGAACGGTCATTGTGAACTACAGAGAGTTGTCGACTACATCGGTATCCGCCCTGATATACCGTACAAACCCAAAGGATACCCGGTCGAGACCGATAATCCTTTCTTTATCCGTGATTATAACCTTTGCATCGTCTGCGGTCGCTGCGTCCGGATTTGCCGCGACGTAAGAGGCGTAGGAGTATACGAATTCGACGATGAAGAGAACCCCACGCGGGTACTCACGACCGTAGGTAACTCAACCGTGGACTCCGGATGCCGGTTCTGCTTTGCCTGCGTGGAAGTATGCCCTACCGGGGCACTCATCGAGCGGGACGTGGAAAAACTCCATGCGGACCGCGAAGGATACATAGTGCCATGCAGCGACGCCTGTCCGGCGCATATAGATATACCCAGATACGTTGAATACATCCGCGGGGAACATTACAGCGAAGCCCTGGCGGTTATCAGAGAGAAGGTACCATTCCCCGGCACACTGGGGCGTGTATGCTTCCATCCCTGCGAACAAGCCTGCCGTCGTAGCCAGCTAAACGACCCTATCTCCATTAAAGAGCTAAAACGGGTAGCGGCGGACCTGGGCACCGAAAAATGGAAGCTAAACTCGAAAGTCAAAGAGCCCACCGGCAAGCGGGTCGCCGTGATAGGCGCCGGTCCGGCGGGACTGACCGGAGCCTACTACCTGGCAAAAAGCGGGCACGACGTGACCGTGTTCGAAGAGCTTCCCGAGTCGGGCGGCATGATGAGATTTGGTATCCCCGAATACCGCCTGCCCAGAGACATCCTGGCAGGAGAAATAGATGATATCAAAGAAGCCGGAGTAAAAATAATAACCAATACGCGGGTTGAGTCCATAGACTCGCTTAAAGAAGAGGGATACGACGCCATTCTGCTCGGCATCGGCGCCCACCAGGGCACCAAGATAGGAGTGGAAGGCGAAGACCTGCCGGGAGTGATGGACGGCGCATCGTTCCTGAGAGATGTCAACCTGGGCAAGAAGGTCAGGCTTGGCGATAAAGTGGCGGTAGTCGGCGGCGGTAACTCCGCTATAGACAGCGCCCGCGTGGCATTACGTTCCGGAGCCAAAGAAGTAAACATCATATACCGGCGTACCCGCGCTGAAATGCCCGCCAGCCCGGAAGAAGTCGAGGACGCCATCCAGGAAGGTATAACCCTCAACTTCCTGCAAAATCCTACGAAGATTACCCAGAACGGCAGCGGTGTCGACGTTGAGTGCATACGGATGCGGCTGGGAGAGCCCGATGCCAGCGGCAGAAGACGGCCGGAGCCGATTCCGGGCAGTGAGTTCGTTACGTACTACGACGCAATAATAGGCGCCATCGGACAGGCGCCGCAGGTGCCGGAGGGATTCAGTATCAAAACCGGGCGCGGAAACACCCTTCAGGTGAACAGCGAGACCATGCAGACCAGCATGGAGGGTGTGTACGCCGCCGGTGACGCTACTACCGGGCCTGCCTCCGTTATCGCAGCCATCGCCGCCGGCAGACAGGCTGCTATCTCGATAGACAAATACCTCGGCGGCAGCGGTGAAATAGATGAGGCGCTTGCACCCGTTGAAGATATGGGCGTGGAACTGGGCAAGGAAGAGGGATTCGCCGATAAGACCAGAGAAGAACCAGACCTAATCGCCCTCGAAAAGCGTTTAGCCGGCTTCGCCGAGGTAAAGCACGCACTCACGCCGGAAACCGCCTGCAAAGAGGCGGGGCGCTGCTTGAGGTGTGACCTGCGTCTTACAATCACCCCGCCGATGCAGCCGCCGGTACGCAAGAAAGATGCGATACTTGTCGAGCAGTCCTGACCTTAAGCTATCATGACAAATCCCAAAAGGGAATACGCCAACTATATAGTGGAAAAACTGTACGGCGTAGGCGATGTATACTGCCGTAACCTTTTCGGCGGTTACGGCATATTCCACGAAGGTCTCATGTTTGGGGTGGTCACCGATGATGCCCTGTATTTCAAGGTAGACGATTCAAACCGTGAGATGTACGAGAAAGCCGGCAGTGCCAGGTTCCCGCACCCTATCTCCTACTGGCAGGTCCCGGATGAAGTTTTCGAGGACACCGCCAGGCTCTGGGAATGGGCGAATATATCGATAATCATAGCCCAGTCCAAAGCAAAACCTAAAAAGAAACGGCGATAATACCCTCTCCGCTCCCTATCTTTTCCCCATTATGAATCAAGGCTGCCAGGTGCGGCTCGTATAAATCCGGGTCTACGGTTATCTATCTCAAATATTCTCTTACTGCTTTGCTTCAGAAGCCTTTCTTGTATTCTCTTCCACGTCAATCAACAATATAAAAATTTCTGAAGCTGCCATGAGAAAGACCCACACAACAACCGAGTAGATAATGCCCAATAAAGCCGTTATAAACGCAAATCCACCGCCAAGACCAAAAGCCGCCGATGTAGCAGCAATGATAGACCCAATGACACCGATTACCAGAGTTAACCATGCAAGAACCTTGACAATAGTTGATGCTCTTCGTAAAAAGGTATACTTCTCCATAACGCCCCTCCTTCAGAATATTTACTTATACCTCTGAACTTCGAACCGGTGGAGTTTCACCGATTTATCCGAAGGAATACCCGCCTTCTGGCGGCAGATGTCAATCTGCTGTTTTACCGTATCCACTCCCTCGAGGTCGGGAAGCAGCAAACCGCGCCTCAAGCCTGACTGGACGATAACGCCGTATTTCTTCGGGTCAAGCTGGTCCTCACTTTCTATCGATTCGGGTTCCATGAGGACATCCACGCTGTAGTCGAGGTCGTCGAGCTCTTCGGGGCTGACAGGCAGGAAACGGGGGTCTCTGGTAGCCGAGCTGATGGCATTTTCTATGATTTCCTTTGCCACGTTTTCCGCAACCGGCTCGAATGTGCCGATACAACCGCGTAAAGCGCCCTCTTTATGTATGGAAACAAAAACCCCTGCCCTGTTCTTCATCTCGGGTGCAGGTTCTGAAGGCGGACTGATAATCTCGCCCTTGGTGACAAAGGTCTCCACGGTGTCTCTAGCCAGTTTCACCAGGGGAGACATGCCGGTTATCACCATGCCGGCATAGCCGACCACGCTGGTATAATCTCCGGTGGTGTCGCCGCTGGTGCGGTACATCACCAGCTCCGCGCCGGTCGCTCCCAGTTCCTTCGCGGCGGCAATAAGGCTGACCGCGGGGGCGACTCCGCACATCGTGATATTATATTCTCTTGCCCGTGACATCAGCTCGTCTTCGTCTAAATCCAGCACGGCTTCAATAGCCCGGCTGTCTTTCTCACTGGTAGTCGCCTGGGACTCATAGTGGTTCATATCGCTCGAAACCACTATTACCGCTTCACGGTTCAGCTTTTTGATAGCCCTGGCTATACCCTTACCGGTATCCCTGTAAATATTGAATTTAGCATGGCCGAAAACAATGGGGACGATTTTTACGTCCGGCTTGAAATACTGCAAGAAGGGGAGCTGGACCTCTATCGAATGCTCGAAATTGTGCGCCCGCCGGTCTTCTTCAATGTATTCGCATTCCTTTGAAATTTCGGCAGCCAGCTCAGTATCGACCTCCACCTCTCCCAGCGGTGTTTTCCAGATTCCCTCCGTCATAATACTCAACGGTTTACCACTGCCGGTATGATTGGGACCTATAACAATGAAGGTATCTTTGAATATTACTCCGGAAAGAACCGCTCCTACTACCGGTCCCGAGTATATATAACCGGCGTGAGGTATTATCATGCCGATTACCTCTCTTTTCCACGCCTCTTCGTCCACCATATCTTTAATCATCGACCTGAGCTCGTCAGGCCTTCCCGGGTAGAACTGCCCGGCTACGACCGCATTCCTTATTTCCATCCGCACCCCCTTAACCTCCCTCTATAAAATAAGAGAGAGGAAATCAGTACCAATGCTTTTCTCAATGGCTAATTCTGTTCAACTTCCTGTCCGGCTGTCCTGAAATTAAGCTCGGCGCCGCAGAACCGGCACCTGGAACCGTCCAGACCTGCAACTCTAGTCTGATAACCAAACCTCTCCACGTTAAGCCTGCCGCACGAGTAGCAGATGGTGCTCTCACTCTGATGTCCCGGAGCATTACCGATATATATAAACTTGAGACCTGCCTTTTTCCCCAGCTCATAAGCATGTTCGAGAGTAGATATCGGGGTCGGCGGCAGATATGTCAGATTATGGTAAGGATAAAACCTGGTGATATGCCATGGCGTCAGTTCGCCCAGCTCATCCCTTATCCAGCCGGCAATACCCTCAAGCTGCTCATCGTCATCATTAAATGTCGGTATGATATTGGTCACCACCTCGACATGCATGTTCCACCGGGTTTTAGCCCGTTTGGTTACATCGAGTATGCCCCGCCACTGCGGTACCTGAGCTATATTACGGTAGAAAGAATCGGAAAACCCCTTGATATCCACGCGAAAAGCATCGAGGTAAGGTCCAATCGTGTCCAGCGCTTCTGGAGTCGAGTAGCCGTTGGTCACGTAGACGGTATAGAGACCGTTTTCCTTCGCCAGTTTTGCCGTATCGAAGGTAAATTCGAACCAGATTCCCGGCTCGTTATAAGTCCAGGCAATCCCCTGGCAGCGGTAAGTTTTAGCTTGCTCAACTACTGTTCCAGGCTGCATTTCATGGCAGCCGCGCTGTATTACACTGGTATCCACACTGGAAATTTCCCAGTTCTGGCAGTGCTTGCAGCG
Source organism: uncultured Dehalococcoidales bacterium (assembly GCA_964499775.1). Lineage (GTDB taxonomy): Bacteria > Chloroflexota > Dehalococcoidia > Dehalococcoidales > UBA2162 > MGML01. Next base: position 8,956 of record CAZCMK010000006.1, read on the forward strand.
GAAGTTGCAGCCCAGGGTGCCCATCGAGAATACAAGGCTGCCGGGGTAGAAGTGGAATAACGGTTTCTTTTCTATCGGGTCGGCAGCCATGGAAGAGACCACGGCATAGTTCAGGTTGTATAACACCCCGTCCCTGTTCTGATACGCCCCACAGGCGCCGTATTTGCCTGCGTTAATCTGACAGCGCCACTGGCAGGTATCACACCGGACCCTGGAACCCGGTAATTTTTCATATAGCAGCGCCTCTTGCATGGTTCAACTCCATGCTAATTATATCACAAAGAGAGGCTGAAACCTCTTTTGAGTTTTTTCTTTCAGATACCGTAAGGCAAAACTTATCCTCTTCGGACAATCCGGCAAGATTTATTCGATTTTCTCCATATCCTCGCCGCAGCAGACGAGAGTGCCGCCGCCGACTTCTGTCACCACCACCTCATTACCGCAGATATTACACCTGTATTTCTCTCCCACTTTTTCTACAGCCATCCGTAACACCTCCCTTTATGAAGTAACGTCACGTGATAACGTGTCCAGTTTCTCCATTTCATCCTGCGAGAGCTTCAGTGCCATTGCACGTACATTCTGAAGGGCCTGTTCCGACCTGGTAGACCCCGGTATGGCTACTATCGTTTCACCCAGGTAATTTATGACCCAGCTTAAAGCCAACTCTGACGGTGTGCAGCCGTATGAGGCGGCAATTTCCTCAAGTAGGTTAACCAGGGGGCGGCTTTTTTCAAGCATACGCTTGAACTGCCTTTTTCTGGAAAAGGGAAGTTTTTCCACCAGTTCGTTGTCTTTATGGAATTTACCCGTTAGTAATCCCTGAGCTATCGGTGAATAGGCAATGATAGTTACGTCCATCTCTCTGGCGGTATCCAGTACACCTTCCTTCTCCCTTTCACGGTCAAGCAGGTTGAATCTCACCTGGTTCGAAGCTAATGGTAATCCATGCTTAGCCAGGGCGGCATGAGCCTGGCGCATCTGGTCGGCGGAGAAGTTACTCACCCCGACGGAGCGGATTTTCCCTTCTTCGACCAGAGCCGCCATAGCGGTCATCTGTTTCTCAATAGACGAAAAAGAATTCGGAAAATGCACCTGGTAAAGGTCTATTTTAAACGGCGAAAGGTATCGCTGGCGTTTACCGATGGTGCGTTGAATATTACGAGCCGTATGTAAAAACGGGTTCCACTTGGTAGCGATTACTATATCTCCGTCAATCTTACCCGCATTTACCAGAGCGCCAGACAGCGTTTTTTCGGAGTTACCATCGCCGTATATCTCCGCCGTATCAAACCAGTTGATACCACCGTCCAGAGCGTTGCTAACGATTTTATCCGCCTCAATCTGCGGGGGAGATTTCCATAACCTAGCTCCAAGGCCTTTACCTGCGAACTGCCAGCAACCCAGCCCTATCGGAGTTATCTCTATATCCGTTTTACCAAGACGCCTTTTCTCAACAGCCATTATATAACTCTCTTATCTCAGGTATTGTGGAGATACAATTTAACCACCAAATCACCGGAAGTGCAAGCAAACGCCCCTGATGAAGAGTTTTTCGGTAATGATGGAACTGAAAAAGGGGCTGACGCCCCTGAATTCTTGATTTGCTATTCCCCGGTCAGTCTATGAACTGAGTAACTCGGTTACTATCTCGTTTATCTCCCGGCCGTCCGCCCTGCCTTTCAGCCTGGCGATTATTTTAGGCATGACCTTGCCTTTATCACCCGGTCCCTGAGCTCCCACCTCTTCAATAGCGATTCGTGCCTCGGCAATTATTTCGTCACGTGTCATCTGCTGAGGCATGTACTCTTCGAGGATAGCCAGCTCGGCTTCTTCCTGGTCTACCAGGTCCTGGCGGTTTCCGGCTTTAAAAGCTTCGATGCTTTCCTGGTGCTGTTTAACTTCTTTGGAAATAATACCAAGAATATCGCCATTGGTGAGAACAGTCTGTTTGGCAATTTCGGCATTTTTAACGGCTGCCAGGACCAACCGCAGGGTAGAACGCCTTACCTTGTCTCCGTCTTTCATTGCCTGTCTGATGTCGGCGTTCAGTTTTTCTTTGAGGTCTGTTTCCAATTCAATATCTCCGTCTAACTATATATTTCTATCTTGCCGATGCTCTGGCGGATTTACGCTTCTTCGCCGATTCTTTCCGCTTACGCTTTACGCTCGGCTTCTCAAAGTATTCTCCGTGGCGTATCTCCGATAGAATACCGGCCTGCTGAACCCTCTTATTAAACCTTTTTAGCAAGCTCTCAAAGCTTTCGTTATTACCGGCTGTAACACCCGTCAACTGATATCAACTCCTTTGACCACCCATAGTAATCCGGTTATATACCACGGGCTGTAATACTGGTTCATACATATTTTAGTAACCAAAAGGAGCTCTGTCAAGAAACCTCCGTTTGGGATATCTTTCTATACGGGCGGTACTTATATACCTCACCCCTTGCCCTTCAGGGTGAACCTTCAGGATGAACCCCTCTCCAACCAGAACCATTGATACGAAGTGAGAAGCTATCCAGGTTGGATAGGGGAGTTAAAGATATAGAGGGGGCTTCGCCCCCTCTATAAAATACTTTCCCCCTCTCACGCATTCGAATATTTGACTAGCAGAATAGGGTGATGCGTGAGAGGGGGATTAAGGGGGTGAGTATATATTTTGACCGAAACATCACGATACCCAGTTAGGGTTATGTTTACAATTAATTGACTACACTGTCACTGAAACATCCGCCTTGTGCTGACTCGCAGTGACTAAACCAAGTAAATGGGATAAAACCGCCGTTAGTGCCAATTAATAGCCGTATAAAGTGCTATTAACATACCGGTTGAGACCTTTTTACGGGGATAATTGCCAGAAAGTCTTATAAAAGTGTTGACATTTGCCAACTGGCGAATTATAATGCGGGTATGGAGAGTAATCATCTGGGCGGAATAATCAAGCAGCAGAGGATATCGCTGTCACTGACACTCCAGGAGCTGGCAAGCAGGTCCGGCGTATCCGCATCTCATCTGGGACGCATAGAGAGAGGAGAACGCTTTCCTTCAGCCCACATCCTTCAAAGGATTGCCAAACCTCTGGCTTTCGAGGAAGACGAGCTCTTTACCCTTGCCGGATACCTGTCTCCACAGTCTCCCATGATAGCCGAGAAAGTGACCTCCTACGGCAGTGAACGAGTGGACCCATATGTTGCCAGAGTGCTTGCCCAGGAACCCATTGAAGTGCAGCGCGCCGTTATCGGAATCCTTAGTATTTTAAAGAGCATTTCCAAGAGCACAGGCAAAGATAACGACTGACAGTCAGCAGGCAACCCCTGCCCTGCTTGAATATATAGCGGTCATCAGGCAATGAGGCCTGTGGCGGTCAGAGTAACGGCATAATCGTTGCATGGTGAACGGGTTGACGGTAAAAACCAGGGAGTAGCCGGGTAAACCGGGGTAAAAGAGAAATTACGATGACACAAAACGGGCACGGACTTCATCTGGCAGACGCAATTATGCACGAACTCAAGACCTCTCTTACCGCAATTATCGTCTCGGCGGAACTCCTGGCTGACGAACTCAAACCGGAAGAGAAGAGCGTACTCAGCAGGCTTATCCAGAGTGTCCTGCGGAATGCGTACAGTATAGAAGAAAAAATCTCTTTACTCTCTGAAGCGGAAGGACTGCTGGCAGACAATTCACGGTTCCAGCCGGAGCTCATCAATATCGATGAAATCACCCAGAACGTAACAACGCAGCTCTATCCTGAAATTCAAAGCAGGAGACAGGTTCTAACGCTGGATGTTCCCGATAATTTACCGGCAGCCAGGGCGGACAGACAGTACCTTGAGCAAATCCTGCTTACTTTAATGGCAAACGCCATTAAATTCACCGGTGAAGAAGGAAGTATTGGCTTGAGCGCTTATCTTGATGGCAAAAGCATAGTTTTCCGTATCAGTGATACCGGAATAGGTATACCGGATAAGGAGCGAGAAAAAGTATTCCAGCCTTACTACCAGATTAGCCGTAAAAAAGAGCAGCAGGCTGATGGGTCCAGGGAAGGGAAAAGGCACATGGGCAGCGGAATGGGCCTTGGTCTGGCTATCGCCAGATTTCTTGTAGAACTCCACGGTGGTAAAATATGGCTAGAAAGTACATTGGACAAGGGAACCAGCTTTTTCTTCTCCCTGCCGGTGGCGGTGTCGATTGAGAGTCATAGTAGTTGACGATTCTCCCGAGATTATAGAAGTCGTAACACTGTGTTTCCAGTTACGCTGGAGCGACGCCGAACTGAAATCGGCATCGACGGGAAACGCGGGGCTTGAGCTAATCGAAGCCGAGAACCCGGATATTGTCATTCTGGACATAGGGCTGCCGGACATGGGGGGTTTCGAGGTACTCCGGGAAATACGGCGTTTCTCCCAGGTGCCGGTAATAATGCTGACAGTAAGGGGCGAGGATACGGACGTAGCCAGGGGACTCGAAATGGGAGCGGACGACTATATCACAAAACCGTTCAGTCACATCGAGCTGGTAGCAAGAGTGCAGGCAGTCCTGCGCCGTGTCCGCGGGACGCCGGTCAGCGAGGAAGAGCGACCGTTTATCAGCGGCAAGATGTATGTCGACTTCACCAATAACGAGGTCAAGGTGAACAGAAAGCAAGTAAAGCTTACTTCCACTGAGTTACGGCTTCTTTACCTGCTTTTAAGGAACGAAGGGCGCCTGGTTACCCACGAAGGTCTGCTGAACAAAGTCTGGGGCGAGAGCTACGTGGATGCGCGAGACTTGCTGAGAGTGCATATACAACACCTGAGACAGAAGCTCGGAGACAGCACCGAATCACCCAGCATCATCGTCACCGAGCACGGAATGGGCTACAAGTTCGTCCGCCCGGCGTGAGGTCACTTCATCTTGCAGCGAAATATTACTTTTAGGAAACCTTATAAACAAGCCATTTATAGTGCTGACTTTTTCTGATATACCGAGGAATTGTATAAACTAAGAGAATTGTGCATAATATTATGTATAGCTACCTGATCGTTTCTTTTGGTGTAATTAGGAAATGTGAATGTATTTCACCTCGGATGTCTAGGGGTTTTAATAGTTAAGGGAGTTAGTATCCACACACGCCGTTTATTTCTTTGGTGTTTGTGGAACTGGAGGAGGTGTTGGCTCTGTTCCGGTAGGGCGTAGAACCTGCCGTAATTCAGCAATACGCTCCTCTGTTTGACGGACGAAATCTAGATGTTCAAATAACTCGGCTTCCGGCACATCTCTCGCTTTAGGTTGCCCATCCTCGAGTTTCAGTTCAGATAATCGTATAGGTCCAGACAAACCGGCAGGAGCCACCAGTATTGCGTGATGTATCGTCCATACGGCCGCAAATCTTGCTTCTGCAATCGTGGGTTCTTTATGTTCCCAAAATAAACGACGTAGAAATGCTAAAAAGGGATCGGCAATTAATTGACCACTTCCAATGCATACGAAAGGTAAGTCAGCAGTTGCCACTTCAGGCGTGGCTTGGTAGTCGAATTGCATTAACTCAGGTGTATTCTTCGGAGCTGCAGCTATTATCGTACTAGTTATAACACCTCGTGCAGCCTGGGAGCCAATTACTCGGACAGCTGTTTCAGCCATACTAAGCGCTATTTTCGCATCTTTTAAAAACTCATCTCGGAGTTTTCTACATGCGGTAGCGGTGTCAAGATGTTGAAGCTGTGATTCTACTCTATTCAGGGAGTCTGCGTATAACTGACCTATTCCAACAGGTCCAGAGACACCAATAATAGCCTTTGCCTTTACGACTTCAAGTTTAGCCACTGGCTGTATTATTGTACTCAGTCCTGAGGGTATGTCTCCTAATGTGGCTCCACTATCAGCGGCAACTACAACACCTTCTTTGCACTTTATACCCACTATGAGGGTCACGTTACTACTCCTGAAATACGCTGTTTACTGCAAAGTCTGGATACTTTGCGTATATAGCACGGAGTAGCTCATCGAATGAAAGCGAGCAAACCCACTGTACTACCGCATCTATGTAATCGCATAACAAACCAGGATTAGCTTTCCTGATTTCTGCAGTTTTTACTTTACCATCTGGTGTAATTGCATATCTGAAGAAATTTTCACCACTAGTGATGACTTTCCGGATCAATCCCTTTTCTTCCAACGTGTCTGCAATGACGTAGACCTCGCTGGTGAACGGACCATAATTGTATGGGAAGAACTCATAGTAGTCAGCAGGTAATTCATCGAGAGCAGTCTGACCCACAATAAAGAGACTTTTCTGAAGTTGAATTGGTGATAAACCTCCATTAGGGTCGGCGCCAATTACTAGTAATGTAATGCTTTCCTTTTCCATCCTTACTCTCCTTACCACAAGGGGTTTGAGTATATCACAACAATGTTAACAATATCTACTATCCAATTACCCAGAGTCAAAAAAAAGTTGACAAGAATACAGGAGTATGGTAATATTTATGTTCATATGTAAGTATGGATATAATACCATACTTACATACATATGTCAATACAACTGTTTATTAGGTAATTCTCAACTAGGATAGGATCAGAATTTTGGATGCACCACAATCAAATGCGACACAAGAACAGGTTCCTGGCAAGAAACGCCGGCGTGTTAAAGCAACCTTCATGCTAACACCTGCACTAATAAAACGCTTAGGTCATTATGTAGTGGACCAACACCCCATTGAGAAATCAGAGGTAGTTGAACAAGCTGTAGACAAATTTCTGAACGAGAAAGAATACTGATTGCCTTTATTTTACTATAAAGCATTTCGCAACAAGCTAAGATCGTATCGCAGGGTAACTGAATAGTATTATTTTTAGCTCCGTAAAGAGATTTTAACCTAAACATAAACAGCCACCACCACTGCCTCGTTTGAGTTGTATTCATCGAAGAATACAATCGCCAGCTTCCTGCCGGCCGTCATTTCAGCCGCCGGTATATTCCGTGCCACGGCAATCCCTTCCAGGTAAACTTTATCACTGCCGGCGAGCTGAACGGTAGCCGTATAGTCGCCGGAGTTAAAACTTTTCAGTATTCCCTTCTTTGAACTCATTCCCGGCCTCCCTTTTTAAACTTACAGCTTCCCGAGTGCCAGGCGCATCTCATACTCGCCGCGGCGGGGATTATAGACCAGGGCGAGTCCCAGTACCCGCTTATTCCCGGCAGCCAGCCCGGCACGCTCATCGGTTACATCAACAACATCATACAACTGCTGGCCGCAGTTCACCGGAACGCGGATGGTACCACCTCCGGAGTATATCTCCGCCTCCCGTAAGTACGCTTCTCCTCGTGCCTCCGCCGAGGCTACCGTATCTACGTTTCTATCCCCCAGCCAGTCAGACCTGTCATAGAGAGCGGCTATCTGAGCCCAGTCGAAGGCGTCTCTTACAATCTTCTCTTCTTCGCCCGGGTCGTAGCCTTCTATCCTCACCCTGTTCAGTTTCCAGGCCGACATCCGGTACCTGCCCTCGATTACGGAATGAGTCTGCCCGTAAGAATATACAGAATCATCAGAAGAAAGAGGATTAACCAGATAGGCTTTGTTGCCTTCGATAAACAGCACATCTGGAACGAAGGACAGCAGCTTCTCGATTATCGCCGCTCCCCTGCTACCGGGTTGGATGGTGAAATCGGGATAATAGCCGGTAATTACGGAAGACTGGGATTTTACATCCAGGATAATGCCGACTCTTGCCAGGACAAACTCAAGCATCTGCTTAACGTTCATTTCGTCGGACGACTTATTCCAGCGAAACTGGCAGCCGGCTTTCCATGCATTTATCCATGCCCATCCGTCCGGTGCGTAAAGGAAAAGGCTGGCTTTCCCTCCTTCACTGACGTACTCGCAGGCTTCCAGGATAAAGGTCTGTCCCGGGCTGACCTCATTCCCCTGAGAAGTAACGTAACCGGGACCGAACTCAAGCTGGCAGCCTATCTGGAGGGGCGGCGGAAGAGAGCTATAGCCTCCGTCATCGTTCCTGAGCTCGACAGTCATCATACCCCTGCCCGGCTCTGCCTCCTGTCTGAGTGACAAAATATCAGCGGTTAAATCAAGACTTTCTTCAGCCAGCTCCGCCCGCCAGACACCGGACGGAGTGGACAGCCAGCAGTAACCGCCGTAATGAGCCACAGCCATACCATATTCACTCGAAAGGTCGAACGGGACCGGCTCACGCCACAGACTATCCGAAAAGGCAGCACCGGAGACAGAGTGAGACCAGAAGGGACGGTTGTAGGCTTCAGTCCCGGAATATTTCTCGGTATAAAAGCACCGGTAAACATCCGGTTTGTCCGTAAAAACGCCTAGGTACTCAAAATCGCCGTCAGAAGGCGCCGAGGCGAACTCCTTCAGTGCCGACCAGGTGCCGGACTCGACATCGCCGCCGTCGCCGTATACCAGACTCCACAGCTTGAAGTTACCCGCCGTGTCTTCACCGGAGACGATAAGGTTCCAGTCATCATCATAAACAGCGGCAACGCCTGAAAGGTCGCCGGTATTCTTGTCCCATTCGGTTCTGGCCTGCCAGTTACCTCCGATACGCTTTTTAACGAAGAGTTTCTCCTGGTCGGCAAAAAAGACAGCCAGGTCACCAGTGGGTTTATAAGCAGCGGCAAGGCCGTTGACAGAAGTGGAGGGAGAATAGTCTATAGTCTGCGGACTTCCCCAGCTAGCTCCGTAGTCGGTACTTTTCAGGTGCCGTAGTTCGCGGTTGAGATTCACCCAGAATATAGAGACCTCAGCGCCCGAAGAAGCAGCAGCGACGGCAAGGCAACCATACTGGCCGGTATAGGTCCAGCTGCTGAAGTCCGATGATGGACCGGGATTTTCAACCCGCTGGCGGTAAAGCTTCCTGCTGTCACCGGGCGGGCTTATCCTGACTCTGATGAGTGACCCGTCTCCGGGGATAGTCAGGGAGTGGAAATAATCATCTTCGCTGCCATTATACAGCCTCTCCCAGTCAAGTCTGACCACGTCGGCTATCTTGTTTGTGGCTACCACCTTTACGTAAGGCATACCGCTCGCCTGCTGCTGGGCGGCTAATAAAGTTGATGATAGAGTTCTCATTTTTCCTTTTCTACCTCACCCCCTGTATCCCCCTCTCCTTCAAAGGAGAGGGGGAAGTAATCTTTAAGAGGGGTTTCACCCCTCTTATACTCTCCATTTCTTCAAGCGGGTTTTATCGGATATAAAAAGGTGAACACAGGGATTAAATAATAGTTTTTCTTCTCTTTCTATCTCAGCGATCTATATACCACTTCTACTAAACATGCCTTGAATTACGGTCCGTAATCGGTAGATTTTGACACCGGCGGATAGTAGGGTTTATACAGGGAATGCATCCTGACCCTGTGATTCCTGCCCAGTCTCCTAAGCTCTTTCCTGAAGGTGTTCAGTTTTTCTCTTCCCCACTTTATAAAATCCTCCGGAACGGGCATACCGCCGACATTCACCCGGTTGACTGCATATACGGACCACTCGACGGCAGCATAACCGCAGGCACCAGTAGCAACCAGGTCCTCATGCACAGCCGGAATAGTGGAGGTGGAAACGTCAAGGGTATGCAGCTTGCCGTAATATACACAGGCATCAGAACCATCGGGCACTTCCTCACTGAGGAGAGTCAGGGTATCCGCCCAGAGACTGAAACGCTGGTACCTCCTGGGGAAATTATCCACGGGATACTCAACAGCTTCGACCGTAACGCGGTCGGTGATATTGGATACATCAATCTCCCTGGAGCCTGAAGTGGTTGCTTTGATTGCTTTCTGCTCAAGGGGAATGGCCTCTGACAGGTCTTTGACGGCATGAGTAATGTGCCGGTCAAGCTCGTCGTTGGTCCACCGATAGTTCTCAGAGTCCTCGTCGTGGAGGTCTCGTCTGACTATGGTCCTCATATCGGTTAAATTCATGATAGTCTCTCCTTCTCAAATGACAAATCCAGTCTCACTCTGTATTCATGGCTACCACAATCTAAAGAGACGTTTTTCGTAGTCAAAGCGGTTCTGTATTTCCTGGGAACTCAGGGCACGATTGCAGATGCGAATCAAGCTAATACCGCCCTTAAAGCAACTACCCGTTCCCCAGGAACCAACGGTTCCATCATCGGTCGTCACCTCTATCGAGCCATCTCCCCCGGTAGTCGTTACCTGGTCTGCCTGAATACCGTTAATATACAGTGTTAGGACTCTACCCCTGTAAGTCCCCACCACGTGCATCCACCTGTCAACCATGTCGGGAGTCTGTGGAATTTCAACGATTAAGTTGGAAGCACCGTCATCGAAAATAAAGAAACGGATTTTGCTATAACTGACATCAATAACGTAACTCCCTCCCTTTCGCAGCACCGCCCTGTTATCCGAAAACAACTCGGCCATATTTATCCAGGCTTCCATTGTCAGATTATCGGTAATATCAAAGTGGGGACTATGCCCGCAATTGATATAGTCATTAACCCCGTCAAAGTATCTGCCGTCGGGTCTCCACACCGCACCTGTAACCGTACATAGATGTCCGCAGGCATCCCTCGACTCAAAAGACTTACCTTCGAGCTGGAATAATGGGAGATTCAGTACCACAGCAGGATCACAGATAAAGTCCATCATTCACCTCACGAACCGGAATAGACTATTCGAACGTAACTTGAGTTCTTTGTCTTACCCACTGCATTCTCGCCGCCGGCACTTCCGGATTTTATTACCAGCCGTATGTTGAAGGGTACGGTATTGAAGTTGGCTACCGGCTGAAAACGTCCGCTATAGGTATATTCCTTATAGGAAGAAGCATCAGCCTCATAAGTAACCTCGCTGTGGAGGTCTACCCAGGTGCCGCCTTTGTTACGCGCCTGCCACTTGAGAAGGACGGACTCCGTATCACCGGTTGACTTAACCGCGCAGGTAAGTCCGAACTCAAACTCGATGACCGCCCCCAGCGCCGGCGGATTGACAGTGACTTCTTCGACTGTTTCATAATCATCGGTAGAAGTGGTTTTTTCTTCACTCCACTGGACTCCGTCCGAAGTCAGGTTACCCCTGGCGAAGGGGTGTTCCACATGTTCTATAACTGTAAGAGCCATAATTAACCTCCTGCGGGGAGGGGGCAATCCCCCTCCCCATTTATATTTGTTAGTTCTCGATGCCGATTAAGGCGGCGGCTTTGACGCTGGCAAACAGCGCCAGGGAGCAGTACCACTTTATCCTGGTCCTGGTAGCGTCCTTGGTCTCCAACGAGCCGACAGGCTCTACCGTCAGGTGACCGGGTGCCGTCAGTCCGCAGAGGGCACCCTCTCCGAACTGAATCGCGTAGATTACGGAGCAGTCTCCGCCGTTGGTCTCCGTCTCGACGCTGCCCTCGACAGCATGGGTATCCAGTATCCAGTCGTTGACGCCGATAAGGATACCATCCCAGAACTGGACGAAGTTCCCCCACTTATCGCGGTCGGTCTCCATCATGCCGCCCCCCACCCTTAACAGGGAGTTAATCTTCCGCCTGGAGCGCCGGCTCATCAGCAGCAGGTCTGGCTTGCCTCCCTTGACAGCATCGATCAGCTCATCCAGCATCGCCAGTGTCAGCGTAGCCCCGGTAGCACCGGCGGCAATTACCTGGCTGCCGGCGCTCTCGGTATCGATGAGCTCCCTCAAGCCGTCGAAATGCTTGGCGTTCTCGGAACTGTCACCATAGATGAAGGTTTCCTCGAACTTGTCCTTGAGTGCCTTTGCTTTCAGCTCGATAACGGCGGCCTCAAGGTCCTGTATATTGGAGCGGGTCGCTTTAAGGAAATTATCCACGTCGGCGTCACCGCCCATAATCTTCAGGTTCGCCGTGACCTGCGTGAAGGTCGGCGTAGATTCTCCCCAGGTATCGCCGACATTGTAGAAATCGATATCCGGCAAGGTATTTTCCTGGTTATAGGTCAGCCCGTTACCCGCAATCTCGATAAAGGGCAACTGCTGAAGCACCGGGGAGTCTTTAACGATTGTTTCCACCACTCCCTGAAGGAGCATATCATTGGAAAGTTTGCTTGCTTCGGTTAAACTGAGTGCCATTTATTCTCTTCCTCCTATTGCATATCGAATTTTTTCCTGTGGGGACAGAGCCGAGAGGTCTGGCGATGTTCTTTCCGGAGCTCCGACCGGCACTTTCGCCAGTGAAATCTCTTCCTCTACTCCCTGCCTGACTTTACTGACCAGGGCTTTTGCCTTTTCCAGGGACTCATCGATTGAGACAATGCTTTCACCGCTGATAAGCTCTCCGATGACATCCGGGTTCGCCTGTACCAGCATCGATTTGTAGCTGGCTACGGCTTCGGCAAGGGAGCGATTAAGCGTCTCCAGCCTTTCCCCCAGCTCGGTTTCCACCTGTTTTAAGGCGGCTATCTCCTCGTCCTTTGCCTGCAGAGCCTGCTCCAGTTCAGCAAGGCGAGTGCTCATTCCGGCCAGTTCTTCACCTTCTCGGGCTGCCGGGCTTTCCTGTCCGGCAGTCTCTTCTCCGGTATCCTGTTCCTCCGCTTCCGGCGGACTTTCTCCGCCGGACTCCGGTTCCGGCAGTTCTTCCGCCGGGTTCATTTCATCAACCAACTTTCTTCCTCCTTACTCTGAACGATAAATATAAAACCGGACTTCACCCCGCAAACAAAAAGCTTATCAGGGTGAAGATTCCTCAACGGTTTCCGCCCGGGATTCACCAACTCTCACTCTCGCTCCACCCCCGGCAGTTCCCGAATTGAGTCCTTTATTCATCTTTAGAATAGCTTCTCTTTCTTCCAGCCACCGGCTGAATTCCATGTCGGGGTCAAGGACTCCGACCTCATTCATGGCTCTACGCCTTGAATGGATGCCGCTCTGCACCAGCGTCTGCTCGTTGCTGACGAGCTTGGAGAGGTCCTGCGGCAGCACCGGTCCCCAGATAACCCTCAAACGGTTGTTGCCGAAATTTTCATTGTTGTATTTCTCAAGAAGCTTCAGAACGAGCCTGCTTCTCTGAGTATAGGCGGCGGTACGGATAATCCTTTTCCGTCTCAGTTTCTGCAATAGCGGCTGGAGCTCAATCTCAAGAGCAACGCCGGACAGGTCTCTCTCTGTGCCGCCGAAAGCAGCCCGGGGAGACTCAGATAAATCATGCAGTATCCTGTAAAGCAGGTTAATGTAATCAATATGCAGTCTGGCGCCGCCGCCCTGAAGCAGGTCGAGCAGATACGCCTTGGCGTCTTCCGGTATATTCCATACCGCGCCCGGGCTGACGGCTATATCCTCAGATTCCTCCACGTTTTCCAGCACGGCGATAGGGTTCCCGGAAAGCTCAAGAATACGCGATAGCTGCGAGGTTGCCCGGTTCAGCTCACGCTGCGGGGCTATTATCTGCGATAAATCGGAGATACCCCAGAATTTCTTCGGCTCTCTCAGGTTCGGATAAATTACGAACGGTATGAAACCGTAAGGGTTGGGCTTCTTCTCTATCTGAACGCCATCAATCCACAACTCGAACTGGTGGGCTGTCCATAACTCTACAACGCTGGACGTTTTTTCCTTGGCTTTAATCCGATACAGGTCTTCGACCACGTCCCGGGAAAGGCTGTATTTCGAGGCTACCCGCCATATCCGCGCGGTATCGTCCCCCACCCACCAGGTATAGATACCCTGAATATCCGGGGCGGTTATCGATACCCCTCTCTTCTCCTGGTCCCAGATAACCTTGAAGCAGGCATCGCCCAGGATAGAGCAGTCAATCTCCGTCTCGAAGTCGAGCTGTTCCAGATTATTCTCCTCATGTACCCGGTTCAACGACGCTTCCGTTCTCTCAGCCCCGGCTCTGGCTTCATCGGTGTCCTCTAAAGGCTCGACGGCGAAATGGACGCCGGACATCAGGTAAGAGGTGACCTTATCGATAAATACCTTGGCGTAGTTAAAGGTCAGCCGCTTGTCTCCCCTTCTTTCCCTGCCCTCCCAGTGGACGCCGTGATAGAAGTCAAGCAGTTCCTTGTATCTTTTCAGCCTTTCCGAATCACGACGGTTCAGTTCCGCAGTATTAAAACTATCAACCATGTTTCTAATCCTTTCTCTTTGAGTTGCCCAGGGCGGCTTTTAGCGTTCTCTGGACGGTACGCTGGCTGACGCCGAATATCTGTGCCAGCTCTTTTACTCTTTTTCCTTCACTGGTAAAGAGGTTTACCATCTCACCGGCACGCAATTTCTTCAACCAGCGCTGTTTTCCTCCGGGCTTATCATAAATACACTCCGCGAACGGACAGTCAAGGCAGGACTCGGCGAAATCACAGCCTTCGTCCTTGTAGTGGCAAAACTCGGGGGGTAAATCAGGTTCGGTATCGGGGTTTTCGGAACACTCATCAAACTCTCTCGGCGCGGCTCCATCGCCCTTCTGCAACTCCATAACTCGCTCTCCAACCTGTAACTTACAGTGACTAAATTAGCACATATGTTCTATTCCGTCAACATGTTTTTGTCGTGTTTTTTTCACAAAATGTCATTGCCGCTTCGTCCCGAAAAGAGAGGGGCTCATCCTCCTCTTTGACTCACTCCCTATCTGCGATTTACCAGTACCTGCTATAATAAGTTCACCGTACTCCTTATGGAGGAGGAATGAACAAGCCTCTGGGTGTACTCTTTGACCTCGGTGAAACGGTGCTGCACGCGGAATCAATTAATTTCGTCAACGGCAGCGGCAGGCTGCTTGAGTTTATAACGAGCGACACCGAACTGACCGCCAGAGAATTACAGACCGCCGCCGATGAGTTAAACCGTGAAATCGACCCGGCAAGAATCGAGTCAATGATTGAATTCGGAGTCGAGAGTTTCTACAGGATTCTATTCGAAACCCTGGATATATCTCTCAGCATAACCCACGCTGAAGCGGCAAGAGAATTCTGGAATTATGCCGTTAAATACCAGCCTGCCGAAGGAATCTTTGAATTCCTGGACACGCTGGAGGAAAACGGGATAAAGACCGGTATTCTGAGTAACTCATCCTTTTCAGGCGCGATAATGGTGGAGGAGCTGGCTAAACACAACCTGGCCCATCGGTTCTCTTTTTTAATCTCAAGCGCCGATTACGGAATCAGAAAACCTCGCAATCGCATTTTCAGTTTAGCCGTAAAAAAGCTAAACCTGGCACCGTCTGACGTCTGGTTTATCGGAGATAAGCCGGATTATGATATCAAAGGGGCGATAGATTCCGGGCTATGTCCCATCTGGTATAACCCTCGGAACGAGTCCGGTAATGCAGATTACGAATGTCTTGAAGTGAAAAACTGGTACGAACTCAAGGAGATAATCGAATCGTTATAAACCGATTACTCAAATCGGGGTGTTTAAGAGGGACGTATATGCTATCTTTCCGTCATTCCCGTCCGCCATGGCGGGCGGAAATCCAGCATCCGTCTCTGGCAAACTAGCCTGGATTCCGTGTCAAGCACGGAATGACGATTCCGGACAGCCTCATTTAAGTGGAAGGTATAAAATCCCTCTCAGTCTCCCTTTACGAAAGGGAGAAGCCTTAACAATATCCGATAAATAATAAAGCGGGATAGGGTCATATAAGCCTGAATTATGATATAATATCACCATCTTATGTCAGAGAGAAAGACCATCATCGCCGTAATCGGCGCCGGAGAGCCCTCGGATGAAGAAGCCAGGCTTGCCGAGGAGGTGGGCAGAGAGCTTGCCAGGCGGGGAGCAGTCGTGGTCTGCGGCGGGCTCGGCGGAGTCATGGAAGCCGCCTGCCGGGGAGCCAGCAGCGAGGGCGGGATAACAATCGGCATCCTTCCCGGAGATAACCCCTCATCGGCGAACCCTTACGTCCAGATTCCCATAGCGACCGGCATGGGCTACGCCAGAAACATCGCCGTGGTGAAATCCGCCCGGGCGGTCATCGCCGTCGGCGGCAGCTACGGCACCCTCTCCGAGATAGCCCACGCCCGGCAAAGCAACATCCCTGTCATCGGCCTGAATACATGGTCGTTATCCAGAGATAACAGACAGGACGATTCGATTATACGGGTGCATGACCCGCAAGAAGCGGTGGATAAAGCGCTCGGCCTGGCTGAAAATAGATAGCACGAGATGAGATAAATATTCCCCCCTTGCTAAAGGGGGAATAAGGGGGATTTTAAACCCCTCTATTTCTCCCTTTTTTAAAGGGAGAGGTTAAGGATGAAGGAGTAAATAAGTGCCGGAAATCAGCCGTATCAGAGGCAGAGAGATACTCGACTCCCGGGGCAACCCTACCGTCGAGGTAGAGGTCGAACTTACCGACGGCTCAAGAGGCCGGGCAGCCGTTCCTTCCGGAGCCAGTACCGGCAAATACGAAGCGATAGAGCTGCGGGACGGCGGTTCCAGATTTAACGGGCTCGGCGTGCTGAAAGCCGTGAAAAACGTTAATCAGGATATCGCCGGGGCTCTGGTCGGTATGACAACCGCCGACCAGCCAGCCGTTGACCGCAAGCTGAACGAGCTCGACGGCACGGAGAATAAATCGCGCCTGGGAGCTAACGCAATCCTCGGCGTGTCTTTAGCCGTCGCACATGCCTCGGCAAATTCAGCCGGCATCCCTTTATACCGGCACCTTAACCATGCGGATAAATATATCCTTCCGGTGCCAATGATGAACATCCTTAACGGGGGCAAGCACGCCGCCGGTTCCACGGACTTTCAGGAGTTCATGGTAGCGCCCGCCGGAGCAGGAAGTTACCACCAGGCTCTCCAGATGGGCACCGAGGTATACCACGCACTTAAAACAGTACTAAAAGACAGGGGACTTAATACCAATGTCGGTGATGAAGGAGGGTTCGCCCCTGCCCTGCCGTCGAACAAAGACGCCATAGAAGCGGTGGTAGCAGCTATCGAAAAGGCGGGTTACAGACCGGGCAAGGACTGTTTTATCGCCCTGGACCCGGCCTCCAGCGAGTTTTACCGGGAAGGCCACTACGTCCTGGCAATAGAAGGCAGCTCCCTGAGTAGCGAAGAGATGGTTAATTATTATGTTAAATGGGCTATCGGCTACCCGATTATCAGCCTGGAAGACGGAATGGCTGAGGACGACTGGGAAGGATGGCAGCTTCTGACCGAAAAACTGGGCGATAAAATACAGCTTGTCGGCGACGACCTTTACACAACCAACGTGAAACGCCTGAGCAGAGGAATCGAGTTAAAAGCTTCCAATTCGATACTGATAAAACTCAACCAGATCGGTACGCTGACCGAGACGATAGACGCAATCCAAATGGCGCAGCAGGCAGGCTGGACGGCTATGGTAAGCCACCGCTCCGGTGAAACCGAAGATACCACCATCGCCGACCTTGCGGTGGGTCTGAACACGGGACAGATAAAATCCGGCGCTCCCTGCCGTTCGGAGCGCACCGCCAAGTACAACCGTTTACTCAGGATTGAAGAAGAGCTTGGAGACGCCGCGGAATACGCCGGCACGGGAGCATTCAAAAACCTGAAGGGGTGAAAAGGAATTATTGAGATTGGACTAATAATAACCTAGAATGACCGAGATTATACCTGGCATTTATCAACTGCAAATACCTATCCCCAACAACCCCCTGGGGCATACCAATACCTACCTTGTACAGGGGGATGACGGTTATCTCCTTATAGATGCCGGCTGGGATAGCGGGCAGGCGCTGCTCTCAATGAAAAACCAGCTTGCCGAACTTGGACTTACCCTTAACGATATCTCCAGAATACTAGTCACTCACGTCCACGGCGACCACTACGGTCTGGTGCGCACGCTTAGACAGCACATCGAGGCTGAAATAATGCTCCACTACCTTGAGGCGGAGCTTCTCACCAGCAGCTATAAAAATGTAGAAGATACTCTCGTCCAGATAGAGCAGTTATTCCGCAGTAACGGCGCGCCCGACGACGAGATTCCGGTTCCCAGATTCCCCGGAAGGGACAGGAGAAGACCCACCACACCGGTAATGCCCGATACAACTCTTAAAGGCGGCGAAACCATATCGGCCGGAGATTTCAAACTCATGGTGCTGTGGACGCCGGGACACTCGCCCGGTCATATCTGCCTGTACGAACCCTCCAGAAAGATACTGTTCGCCGGCGACCATGTCCTGCCGGTCATAACCCCCAATATCAGCCTGCAACCTTATTCAGGTGACAATCCGCTGGGCGACTTCATGGACTCGTTGAACACCCTCAAAGAGCTGGATGTCGAGCTTGTCCTGCCGGCACATGAGCACACCTATACCAACCTACGGAAAAGGATTGACGAAATCATCCATCACCACCAGCAAAGGAACCTTGAAATCCTGGAGACACTTGATGCCGGACCAAAGACTGCCTATCAGATATCCAGAAATATCACCTGGGTACCGGATTCCGGCGGCATAAAATACGAAAACCTGCCGCCGATGGACAAGAGAATGGCGGTGCTGGAAACGCTTGCTCATCTGAAAGCGATGGAAGTCAATGGAGTAGTGGAGAAATTTACCAGAAATAGTACCATTTTATTCCGAAAACATACTTGACAGACCATATAGGGTAAATTAAAGTTATCAAAATAGCAGAGGGGTATAAATGACAGTAAAAGTAGGTATCAATGGATTCGGCCGTGTCGGCAGGGCAACATTTCGAGCGATTAACCGGTATCATACAGATGAATTAGAGGTAACCGCTGTAAACAACCGCACCAATGCAAAAACAAACGCCCATCTCTTGAAATGGGATAGCACCTACGGTCGTTACCCCGGTGAGGTAGAGGCTACCGATGATTCGTTGGTAGTCGACGGGAAAAAGGTAAGAGTTTTCAATGAACCCGAACCGGATAATGTGCCCTGGCAGGACTACGGTGTGGATATAGTGGTTGAGTCTACGGGGCTTTTTACAGACGGTAAACTCGCCTCCGGACACAGGAAAGGCGGCGCTAAAAAGGTACTTATCTCGGCTCCTTCAGTCAATGTAGACCTGACCCTGGTTCTGGGCGTCAATGAGACCGACTACGAGCCGGACAAGCACAATGTCATATCGAATGCCTCCTGTACAACCAACTGTATCGCCCCGGTAGTCAAGGTATTGCATGAGTCCTTTGGACTGGAAAAAGCACTGATGTCTACCATTCATGCCATTACCAGTGAACAGAAAATAATGGACGGTATCCACAAAGACTTGCGGCGGGCTCGAACCGCCAGCACGAATATTATTCCCACCACAACCGGTGCCGCTAAGTCCGTAACCGATGTTATCCCCGAACTAAAAGGTAGAATTCACGGTATTGCTTTCAGAGTACCGGTAGCTACCGTTTCGGTAATCGACCTCGTTGCCGACCTTACAAAGACCGTTACCGCCGAGGAGGTCAACCAGGCGTTCGAGTCTGCGGCAGAAGGACCCTTAGCCGGTATCATGGAATACTGCCGGGAAGAGCTGGTCAGTACGGACTTCAGCGGTAATCCGGCAAGTGCTATTGTAGACGCTCCCGGTACTATGGTCGTTGCCGACAATATGGTAAAGGTGATTGCTTGGTATGATAATGAGTGGGGTTATAGCTGCCGCTTAGCCGACCTCGCCGCTTATGTCGCCGGTAAAGGTCTGTAAGTACCCGTAACTTGCCACATTGAATGAAAACCTGCTATTCTATTCACTGAGCTACTAAAAAATAGTACACATTTTCAATATGGATGATTTATTAAAGGTTGAGAAATGAAATTAGTAGTTGTAGGAATTGGGCAATGCGGCGGCAGGATAGCCGATGAGTTCGCCCGTCTTAACAGAAAAGCTGCCAGTCAGCGCGGAATTGAGATAGTAATCGGTGCTTTCGCTGTTAATACGGATATCGCTGATTTGAGTGGATTGAACCGCATAAAGCCTGATTACGAACATAGAATCCTTATCGGAGGCAGAAAGACCGGCGGGCACGGAGTCGGTAAGATTAATGAACTGGGCGCCGAAGTAGCCAAGGAAGATGCTGATAAGGTTATAGACTCCATAAGGGCAACAAAGCGGCTGGGAGAGGCAGACGCTTTCCTGCTTATTGCCGGAGCCGCCGGCGGTACCGGCTCAGGGGCGATACCGATAATGACCCAGTATATCAAGGAGCGGTTTATAGACAAGCCGGTATATAACCTGACTGTCCTTCCTTTTGAACACGAAGAACAGACGGAAGAAAGAACGGTATATAACGCAGCCACCAGCCTTAAGTCGAGCTACCTGGTAGCAGACGCCGTAATTCTTATTGATAACCAGAGGTATATCAGAAAAGACAGCTCGCTCCTGAACAACCTTACCAAGATAAACTCCCTCATAGCGGAACCGTTTTACAATCTGCTTTGCGCCGGTGAAGAGAAAAAATCAAAATACATCGGTGCTAAAGTTCTTGATGCCGGTGACATCATTCAAACCCTGGTGGGATGGACGGTAATCGGCCACAGCAAATCCCACCTTTCATTCCTCCGCTTTCTTTTCGAGCAAACACGTGACTTCAGAAAGAAAGTAGATGAAAGCCAAAAAGGTATTCAGTCTATGAACGAAGCTATCAGCAGATTATCGGTACACAGTAATCCCGTTGATTCGAGGAGAGCTCTGTATCTTGTTTCAGCACCGGCGAAAGATATGAATATGGACCTTATTAAAGAACTTGGAATGCACCTGAAGACCCTAGCTCCGGATTCGATAATCAGAAGCGGCGACTACCCCAGAGACAGGGGTTCGCTCGACGTTTCAGTGGTCCTGTCCGAGTTAAGCGATGTCGGTAAAATCAGAGATTATTTCACCAAGACAATAAGCCTTATCTCTACTATCCAAAAGAGGCAAGAAGGGATAGAATTCGATACCACATTCGATGGCACGCTCAAAGACATACCATCACTACTTTAATCAGTATGATTAAGCTACCATAAATCCTTGTGCGTAATTCTCCGGTTATCTCACAACCTTGGAATAAATGTCCCAGGCCTGGGCTACTGTTTCCCCACGGCTCTGCCAGGCTTTGGCGATTTCCTCATCGCGGGTTTTCAGTGCCTGTGCTATAGCCTCCTCGGCATTTTTTACTGCTTGGTCGAGGGCTTTCTGGTAAGCATCTCTGGCTCGCTTTTCCGCCTGTTCACGTGCTTTCTCAGCCTGCTTGATACTGTCTTCACAAGCCTGGTTAGCCTGCTGCGCAGCTTTCATATATGTCTCACCCACGTTGATTTCATTCTCACGATAAATCCTCGAAACCTCACGTGTAGCGTCCATATAGGCTGTATAGGCTTTTTGCGCCTGGGTTAGCACTTCATCAAGCGGGTTCCTGACAGCTTCTCCAGCCCCCGCTTGCGTTTCCCCTTGCTCCGGCGCTGTCACAGCCTGTTCTTCAGTAACCTCTTCGGTCTTTTTGGCCTGCCCCTTTGGATTTACCACAGGACACCTCCTTTAATCCGCTATTTATTGTTTCACCATTTATACGATATTTTAACCGGTCTTATCTATTTACCCGGTCAGACTCATTCTTCTTTTTCTTCTTCCTCCCCGGATTTCTCTCCTTCCTTGGTGGTCTTCCTCTGCTCATACATTCTCGCCAGGAACTCCAGACGTGATTCTATCTTCTCTTTAGTCTCTTCTTCCCTGACGCTCTTCTTTCTATTATCGGTATCTACGGTCTTAGCTGTATCTGCCGGCTTGCTTTTTACTTCGGCACGGGGTTTGGGTGCAGCCTTCTCAGGCTGCTCAGCCTGCTCAGCTTGCTTCTCCTTTGTCTTATCCTCGTCGATAACACTCTCATAGGCTTTGAGTGATTCTTCTGTAGACTCTCTCGATATTTTGCCGGCTGCTTCCGCCTTACTTATCGCCTCTTCGAATGACTGTATCGATGCCTGGGCAGCTTCTCTGGCAATTCGTGTCGACTCTTCGGCAGCCTTCTGGGCAGCTTTTATCGATGTCTCGGCTGTTTTTCTTGCTTCTCTCGTCAAAGCTTCGGTAGTATCTTTCGTCGCTTTCGCCGAAGCTTTGGTAGAAGCCTCCAGCGCTTTGGTGGACTTCTCAGCCGTCTCTTTAGCCATCTTACTTATCTCTTCAGCTTTGCTTACCGCTTCTTGAGCGGCGGCAACGGCTGTTTCGACCGCTTTATTGGATGATTTTATCGCCATTTCCACGGCTTCCCGGGCGGATTTCGCCAGTTCTTCAGCCGTTTCTCTTACTGTTGTAGTAGTAGCCTCCGCCCTGCCTATTGCTTCCTCGAAAGCAATTTTCAAGGATTCAGCCATCTCGCGTGCCTGTTTACCTGTTTCTTCCGCCCTGCTTATAGCCTCCTGTGAGGCAGTCACAGACGCTTCCACCGCCTCGTTGACGGCTCTGGATGAGGTCTCGGCTACTTCTTTGGCTGTTTTACCTATCTCCTCAGCCTTGATTACAGCCTCCCGGGCAGTCGCAGCCGACGCTTCGGCTATTTCCCTTGCCTGCTGGCTCATTTCAACGGCACGTTCCAGCCCTTCCTGCGATGCTTTCAGCACCCCCTCGGCTACCTGCATAGCCTCCTGGCTCATCTCTTCAGCCTTGGTTATCGCCTCCTGGGATGCTGCCGCTGATGCCTCAGCCGTCTCCTTGGCTTCTTTGCTTATATCCTCGGCGCGGCTTGCTACCTCCTGGGCTGCTTTTGAAGATGCCTCAACCGTCTCTCTGGTTGATATGCTTAACTTTTCAGCCTTACTTGCCGCCTCCTGGGCCACTTTTACCGATACCTCAGCCGCCCCCTCAGCCTCTTTGCTCGCTTTCTCTGCTCTGGTAACCGCTTCTCTTGACGCTCTTGACGAGGCTTCCATCGCCTCTTTACTTGCCTTCTCGCTTCTAACAACCGCTTCACGGGCTACCTGTGCCGATTCCTCGGCGGCTTTCTTGGCTGACCTGCCCGTCTCTTCCGCCTTGGCTGTCGCCTCGCGGGATGTCTTTATCGATATTTCAGCCCTTTCCTTGGCTGCCCTGCCTGCTTCTTCGGCGCGGGTCAAACCTTCCTGGGATACTTTCAGCGCAGTTTCCGATAACTCCTGGGCTTCTTTACTTAATTCCTCGGTCCGGCTAATAGCCTCTCCATATTCTCTTAAAATGGTCCTGGCTGCCTCTGCGGGTGCTCTGGCTGATTCTTCTGCTTTAGTTATAGCGTCCTGGGCCGCTTTTACCGACGCTTCGGCCGTTTCTCTGGCTTCTTTACTTATTCTATCAGCCTTGCTTATCGCTTCCTGAGCCGCTCTTACCGATATTTCAGCCGCTTCCTGAGTTTCTTTGCTTATTTTCTCGGCGCGGTCAAGAGCATCCTGAGAGGTTCTGGTCGATGCCTCGGCTGCCTGCCTGGCCATTTGGCCCAGCTTCTCAGCCCTGGCAACTGCCTCCTCAAACATGCCTATAGCGTCGCTTTCGCTGTCTTTCACCTGCTCCGGAGGTACTTTCCCAGCCATCCTGCTACACCTCAAATGACATTTTAGTATAGATTTTTCAGTTTTTCAATAGTCGCTCTTTGGCGAAAATTTACATTTTTCGAGTGTAAATACCAGACTATTGCATAAAACAATACCCTTTGTCCAATCAGTGGATTAACTCTACCATACCGGTGCAATAATTGATACTGTTTGGTAAACAATGTTGCCGAACGTATCAGCCCTGTTTATACGTTTGACAGTCTCAGCGGGGGTTTGTTATCATTCAGGTAGGACAAACACCCGAAAACAGGAGGCTATTTTGGATAAAGAAAAAGAGACCACGATGCACAGTCTTATCAAAACCAGAAGCATGGGCTCCGTAAGGTGCCTTCAGTGCTTCGAGAGAATATCATTTCCTTCAGGAGCCAAGACCGCAGCCTGCCCGAAGTGCGGGTTCGAGTGGAGGCTATCCTGGAATATGGGACCGAACTTCCCCAGAATACGCGGGCCTGTATGGGAGACCAACGAAAAGTTGACTGAAGAAATAATGAGTAAAAAGCAAGGGGAGAAAAAACAAGATGGCGCTTAACAGAAAGATAGCATATATCGACCTTACCAGCGGTAAAATCGAAACAGGCAAAATACCTATAGAGATGCGTAAAAAGTATATCGGCAGCAGAGGGCTCGATGCCTATCTGCTATACAATCACGTGAAACAGGGAATCGATGCTCTCAGCCCGGACAACGTAGCAATAGTAAGCGCCGGTCTTTTAGTTGGCACCCCTGCGTCTGCGGCATGTCGTATTCATGTCTGTGCCAAATCACCCCTTACAGACCGTTACGGTAGCTCTAACGCCGGAGGTTTCTTTGCACCCGAACTGAGGTGGGCAGGGTTCGACCATCTTGTCATAACCGGGAAAGCACCGAAGCCGGTCTATCTCTGGGTGCATAATGGTGAAATCGAGATAAGAGACGCCAAGAACGTCTGGGGCAAGTATGTGGCAGAGTCACAGCAAGCCATCAGAGATGAGCTTGGCGATAGAGATATTAAGGTACTGACCATAGGACCGGGCGGCGAAAAGCTGGTGCGGTTCGCCAATGTCATGACCGGACTTAAAAACTCCGCCGGCAGGACCGGCATGGGAGCCGTCCTCGGTTCCAAGAACCTCAAGGCGGTCGCCGCCAGGGGCACCATGGATATCACTCTGGCGCACCCCCGCGAAGCCCTGGACTATAACCGCGAGTTTACGACCCAAATCACCTCTTCAAAGGTGAGTCAGACACAGGGCAGGCTGGGCACACCGTTCATCTTCGGAGCCACCAACACTCAGGGCCTGGTAAATACCCATAACTCCCTTCTTACCCAGTTAGTGGATTCCGACGCCGTGGAAGCCGAAGCAATCGATGAATACATCACCGGCATGGCAAGCTGCTGGGGCTGCGGAGTACACTGTAGAGGGAAATTCGTTATTCCAGAAGGTCCGTATGCAGGCACATATGATGAAGGCCCGGAATACACCCACCAAGTCTCTTACGGCTCCATAACCGGCTGCCGTAACACAATCGCCATACTCGAAGGGACACACCTGACAAACATGTACGGTATAGACGTTTTAGAGGTCGGCAATCTCATCGCCTGGGCAATAGAGCTGTCTGAAGAAGGTATTCTAACCAAAGAGGAAACGGACGGCCTTGAACTGACATGGGGTAACCACGAGGCCGTTCTGGAAATGACCCACCGTATCGCCAACAGGGAAGGACTCGGCGATATCCTGGCAGAAGGCGGGTTCCGCGCCGCCGAGAAAATCGGCAGGAATTCCATCGACCACTTCATACACGTCAAGGGCATGGGGCAGATGAACTCCGATGAGAAAGCCACACCGGCACTGGCGCTTAATATCGCTACATCATCCCGGGGCTGCGACCATCTCAGGAGCCGGCCGGCAATCGACCTGTACCACCTGCCGGAGGACGTCCTTAGAAAAATCTACGGCCAGCCTGTACAATACGATGGACCATTAACCTCCGACTACCGCGACTACGAAGGTAAGTCCTGGCCGGTCTTCTGGCATGAGAACTGCTACATGGCAGTCGACAGCCTCGGCATCTGCAAGTACCACACAACCTTCCTCGGAGCCACTCACCCCAACTTTGAAGAATGGTCCAAGCTTATATACCTGATTGCGGGTCTGGAAATGAGCCCGCTGGATATCTGGACGGCCGCCGAGCGGACGAATAACCTGGAGAGAATGTACAATCTCAGGGAAGGCATGACGCGAGATGAAGACTGGCTGGTCGACCGCTACTTCGATTTACCCAACGTACTCGGTATACCCGCAGTCCGCGGCCTGAGTATAGACAGAGAAAAATTCAAAAAGATGATTGACGAATTCTACCAGTATCACGGCTGGGATGAAAACGGCGTTCCCACCCCGGAAACGCTGAAAAGGCTAGAAATCGATAAAGAGCCGTCGCACATGCTCTAAAGCTCGAAGACAGGAGTAAATAAGTGGGTAAAGTATTAATACTGGATTACGATAAATGCACCGGATGCCGTGAATGCGAAATGGTCTGTGCCATACAGCATGAAGGCGTGAGCAACCCGGCGCGAAGCCGCATAAGAGTAATCAAAAAGGAATGGGAAGGAAAGTATATCCCGGTAACCTGTCAGCAGTGTGAGACAGCCCCGTGTATGGCGATATGCCCGGTCAAGGCTATCTCCCGCGACCAGAGCCTGAACAGAGTGGTAGTAAATTACGATAAGTGCATCGGATGCCGGATGTGTATAACCGCCTGCCCGTTCGGAGCCATGTTATTTAACGGTCTGACTCAAAAAGTAATGAAATGCGACTTCTGTGACGGAGACCCACAGTGCGTTCGGTTCTGCGAAACTAAAGCGATTCGGTACGCCGAACCTATCGAACAGAGTCTGGATAAACAGGTAGCGGTGGCGGACAAATTTATCGCGGCAACCCAGAATGCCGCCGCAGCCATTACTTCATAACGTAATAAACCCGGTAAAGACAGAAACATATTCTCTTACCTGCCGTTTCTGATAGCGGACTTGACTTCTATGCCGCGGGAGAAAACTGGTGGAATTCGGAATAGCCTGCTAATTCTCGTGGCTGTGGGAATAACAATAGAAACAAACGGATAATTAGCGGCTATTCTTGTAAGAACCGGAAAACAAGGGCGGTTTGAAAGGCAAAATAATCGCGTGGGCGTTAAAATAAATCTTCATCCTTATTTTACTCATATCACCGAAGGAAAGAATGTACTCGAGGTTGAAGGTAAGACCGCTGGGCAATGCCTGGAAGATATGGTACGGCAATACCCCGAACTGAGGGACTGGTAACGCCGGTCCGGGATGGTGATGAGATTCACCTGGTGATTGTAATTACCGGAGGATAATTAACCTCCACATATAGAGGTTCAGGGATGTTTTGTGCGGGGAGGCGGCTATTATGAGTGTTGAAATACATATCCACCCCTCTTTACAGTATGTTACGGATGACGAGGAAACGGTTGAAGTCAGCGGCAGCAATGTCGGAGAGTGTTTACAGGAACTGGTCGAGAAATTTCCTGGACTCGAGGAATGGCTGTATGATAAAAAAAGCAAATTAAGTAAATATATCGACGTCTATGTTAATCAGGAGAGTTCATACCCGGAGGAACTAAACAAGCCTGTTAATGACGGAGATACGCTTAATATATTAATGCAAATTGCCGGAGGATAAGATAGAATCTACGGAACGAATCATCGAGCTGCTTAAGAGCAGAGACATCAAACCCCAGCATGAATGGGGGTGGCAGGTTGCGGTCTACCTCTACCTGGCGGGTATAGGCTCGGGTTCACTCGCCATAGGCATCTTCATGGACTGGCTCGGCTACATCCCGGATGACCTGAGACCGATGATACTCTGGGGACCCATCCTTGTTGCCATCGGCGCCCTCTTCCTGGTCCTGAAGCTGGGCATTAAAAAACGGTTCCTCAATACCATACTGAATCCGTGGACTTCCTGGTTGTCCAGGGGCTTCTACATCCTCTCGGCATGTATCGTCGTCGGAATGATAATTCTGATAATTTCCATACTCCCCTACCTGGGGATAAACACGGGTAGCTGGTCAGCTCTGCTACTGGCACTCGATGTTATAGGGTTTATACTTGCTCTGGCAACGGCTATCTATACCGGGATTCTGATACAGTCAGTCAAGTACGTGGCATTCTGGAACACTTCGTTTCTGCCCACTCTATTTACCATCTCGGCGCTGTCCACCGGCACGATAGCGGTCATGATGTCGGCTCTTGCCTATAACATCGTAACGGCTTCTTCGGGATACCCCGGGCAGTTGATGACTTCGCTAACCGTTATCGAGCAGATTCTTATTGTTCTGGAAGCAATTGTCCTCGTTCTCTACATGTTCACCAGATACAGGGCGGAAGAGTACGGCAGGTACTCCGTTCGCCTGCTGCTTTGGGGAAACCTCAAGTATATATTCTGGTTAGGTATTATAATATCCGGATTCTTTTTCCCTGTTATTCTGGAAGGTATCTATTCACGGTTACACGACCAGCACTTCCTGCTGTTTCTGGCCGGTGGTTTCCTGCTGCTGGGCGGCTTCTTTATAAGGTACGCGGTAGTTTACGCCGGAATCAAAGACCAACACCCCATGCAACAATTACTGGAGAACCAGCGTTATCTTAACGCTTTGAAACAAGAATAGAGTGAGTAAATATAGAAGGGTTTTTTAGAAGGGAGTTCTTGAAATGAATGGTAAAGTACTTGTTATAGACCATGAGAAATGTACAGGATGCCGGGAGTGTGAGCTCGCCTGCTCTGTCTATCACACCGGCTCCAGCAATCCCAGCCGTTCCCGAATAAAGGTAATAAAATGGGAATGGGAGGGACTTTACCTCCCCATGACCTGCCAGAACTGTGAAAAACCCTTCTGTGTCGAGGTGTGCCCGACAAAAGCCTGCCACGTGGACCAGGGGAAAAACAGAGTAGTTATCGATGCGGACAAATGTATAGGATGCAAGACCTGCATTCTTGCCTGCCCCTTCGGGGCACCTGTATTCGATACCGTCGAACGTATTACGGTTAAGTGCGATTATTGCGACGGAGACCCCCAGTGCGTGCGTTTCTGTGAGGTCGAGGCTATAAAATATGTCGATGTCTCTCAGGTCAGCAACGATAAACAGTATGCCGCCGCCGAGAAACTGGCGAATCTTATACCGGGAGCAGCTAAAGAGTAACCTTACCGAGATTTGTTGGATAGCATTTCGCTAGATTGTTGGACGTGCGTTTGACTAACAATCAGAGCACAAGCCCTGATATTTTCGCTTGGTACCAACACGAGATAAGGGAGGGGTGAAATTCCAGCATCCTTCTCTTTTATATATCTGTGTAAGAGCGAATGTTATTGTTTCTTTTTAGCAATATACTTTATCGGTTCGTGTTTCTTGGCACTGGTAGGGCGTACAGACGCCTCTTCAGTAATCCTGGTATCAATAAAGATGAATGGCTTGCCGACACGTTTTACATCCAGCGGACAATGCATGACACCCTTGGGGATGAAAATGTAACAGGGATAATCGATTTTAACGATTTTATCACCGAGTGTCATTTCAATATCGGCGTCAATTTCAGCGAAATTATCGCTATCACCGATGAGGTAAATCCACTGGTCGAAGGGGTGTTTATGAGTTGGATTGCCCATTGATACCGGCTCGGTGACACGGGCGAAACCCATCGCAAGGACAGATTCGGGTATCTCAACGTTTCCAAGTCCCGTAACCATCGGCTCTTTAATTTCGTCGTGGATAGATTTCCAGGGTTTTAACTCCACGACATTAGGTTCGCGCACGACGTTCTCCAATTTATCCATTCCTGCCATATTAACCTCCCTAAATTAGAACATTTTATGATTTATACTATCCTAATACATCACAGTTGAATTGCCAAGATAAAAAACATATTGGATTAACAATAGAACCGGTCAGAAACAGCGCCACGTGCTATTAGCCGATATGTTATACAATATGGCTGCGCAAGGGCTTGGCTAAATCAAAGTTACAAAATGTCTTTTTGTTTAGTTGAATAGGATTGAACAGAACCCTGTTCTGTTTTCTGGAAAGCGGTTATTTACTCCCGTAATTGAGCTTCCAGCCCTCCGAATGAGAGATACAACCCGGTTCACAGGCAGCAACGCAGGGAGCGGGATTTTCTCCGTACCCGGGTTCACAGGGAGCGCAGCTATATCTTACTTTCTTACGCTCCTCGTCTTTTACCTTCAGCACCGGCTCTTCCCGGAAAGGGTCGTACTCATCATCGCCCACCTGGAGTATACCTGCCGGGCAGACCTCCACGCACTTGCCACACCCGTTACAACTATCGGTATCGACCACCAGGAACCAGTCACCCGAGCCGTCTTTGAAGCCGTAGTTAGCTATCACTATGACTATCCCGCTTGTGTCTTAGGTCGTTATACCTTCTGTATCCGGCAGAGAAGGGCTTTCATTTCCGTGTATCCGGTTACCGGGTCGCGGACGTCGAGCGAGGTAAGTAGATTGGCGTTAGCCTCCGACCAGCCGTGAGGGATACTGACGATACCGGGAGAAAGCTCTTCATCGATCTTTGCCTTAATGATTATCTTACCCTTGGGAGTTTCAACCGATATCATATCGCCATCGGCTATGCCGTACTTCTTTGCAGTTTCCGGATTCATCTCGGCAAGTGGCTCCGGAGCCTGCTTCCGCAGAGACGGTATATTTCTGAACTGGGTATGCGTGTACTGCGGGATACGGGCGCCCGTGCTCAGAATCAGGGGGAATTTCCTGGCGAGTTCCGGTGTGCTCAGCGGGCTCTGGCTTGGCTCGATAAACACCGGAATCGGGTCATAGCCGTTCTCCAGTAATGTTTCCGAGTAAATCTCTATCTTCCTGGAGGGAGTCCTGTAAACGCCTCCCTGATACATCTTTTCTTTCTCGATGTAATAGGTGCCTTCAGGATACTCCTTTTCGAGTTGTTCTCTGGTCAAGCCGCTCGGCTTCAGGAAGAAATCTACTACCTCATCATCGGTATTCCAGGGGAAATAATCTCCGTAACCCATTCTTCTACCCAGTTCCGTCCAGATCCTCCAGTCAGCCATGCTCTCCCCTACCGGCTCGATTACTTTCTTGCGCAGCAACGCATAAGGAATGCCGGAATTAACGCCGTAAACGTAACCGACTCCACTTTTCTCCAGGAAGGAACAGACCGGAAGGACCATATCCGCCAGCTCAGCGGTATCGGTCATAAACAGGTCCATCACCACCATGAAGTCCAGCTTCCTCATTGCCTCCCGGACACGTTTGGAGTCCGGCAAAGTGAGGGCGGGATTACCACCGTTCACAATAAGGGCTTTAATGTAATAAGGCTTACCATCGAGCACGGAATCGGCAAATAACATCTGCTGGCCGTAGGGAGAAGTCCTGCCCCAGAACCTGCGGAACAGGGGGTGCTCGTCAGCTCCTACCGGTTCGCTTATCTCGGTAACCCTGAGGTCGCCCAGACGGATAAATGGTATGCTTATCCAGCTTCCTGGTTTGTCCACGTTCCCGGTGATAGTCTGTAGAATAGCCAAGGCGCGGTTTCCCTGGAAACCGTTTATATGCTGGTCTATCGAGCAGGTGCCGGGCACGTTGGCGGCAGGTTTGCTGGTGGCGAACAATCGGGCAATCTTCCTGATATCATCAGCCGGAACCCATGTTATCTTCTCTACCTTTTCAGGAGTATACTGCTTGACGTGCTCTACCAGTTTATCGAATCCTATTGTATTATTATCGATGAACTCCTTATCATAGAGCTTCTCGGCTATAATGACGTTCATCATCGCCAGCATCAGAGCGGTATCGGTACCGGGACGTATCCTGATATGGATACCTTTTTCCGCCATAGGGATGCGTTTGGGGTCTATGACAATAAGATGCTCAAGCGTGCCTTCCTCTATGGCTTTATAGACCTTGGCGGCAATGGTCGCCCTGGAGTTGTCCATATTCTGTCCCCAGATAATGGCACATTTTGAATTCCACGGCTCTTCTATGGGATAACCGCCGAAGGTCATCTGGCGCGCCATAATACGGGAGCGGAAGCAGTTGCCCTCCACGGAAAGCAGATTGGGTGTCCCGTAAACGCCGCGGAACCTCTGGGCAAAACCGGCAAGCTCGATATTCTCCGTCCCGATGGAACCGCTGTAGACTGCCAGAGCCTTGGCGCCGTATTTTTCCTTGATTTTCTTGAGTTCGTCGGCGATGGTATCCAGGGCTTCATCCCAGGTGAT
The DNA here is from genome assembly GCA_964499775.1 of uncultured Dehalococcoidales bacterium. Taxonomy (GTDB): domain Bacteria; phylum Chloroflexota; class Dehalococcoidia; order Dehalococcoidales; family UBA2162; genus MGML01. The sequence goes on from CAZCMK010000006.1 coordinate 40,645, forward strand.
TCTCTGCCATTCGCCGTTAACCTTCTTCATCGGGTACTGAAGGCGCTCCGGAGAATAGACGTACTCTACCAGCGCTTCGCCCCTCGGACAGATATATCCCTGACTGACAGCGTGCTCCGGCATACCTTCCACCTTGACCAGTTTGCCATCTTCAACGTAAGCATTTATACCGCAGCTATTGATACACATAATACAGTCGGTCTTGATTACTTCTTTAGTCATACTATCTCCCCCTATAATTAATAAGGAAATATCGGTCGGTATGTCTTATAAATGGCATTGCGTTATTTTTACGCAATGCCAGAATAACACCAAGCCTGTAGATTGTCAAGCCCACCATTAGAGAGTAAATCCCCAGTCAAATCTTGACCGCTTATTTATTCTTCCAGACAGGGTCTCGCTTCTCCAGGTAGGATTTAAGACCTTCCTGACCGTCTTCTGTTTCCCAGCTTTTAATCCCCAGCTCCACCGCTTTATCCAGGGCTTCATCGAGCCCGGCGGTATCGGCGCACTGGTAGAAAGCATCTCTGACGAGCCTGACGCTGAGACCGCTCATCTTGAGGAACTTGCGGGCAAGCTCTTCGGCAGCAGCATCAAGTTCTTCCAGTGGGACAACCTTGTTTACCAGACCGATTTTCTCCGCATCGGCGGCGGTTACGCTCTCTCCGAGAAGGAGAATCTCAAAAGCCTTCTTTTCTCCCATTATCCTGGGAAGCAACGGAGCGGCTGCCGGCGCCAGACCACCCAGTATTATCTCCGGCTGACCGAGCTTCGCCTTTTCGGCAGCAACAGCCAGATCGCAGCCGGCAACAAGCTCACAGCCACCCCCGAGAGCCACACCGTTTACCACGGCGATAGTCGGCTTACCCAGATTTCTTAAAAGCTTGAACATCCTGCCGAATTCCTTCATCATGACGGGCATCCTGTCACCCACATGGTCGCCCACTTCCACACCGGCACAGAATGCCCTATCGCCGCTGCCACGGATAAGCAGCACCCTGGTCTCTTCATCTTTAGCCAGCTCCTCCAGGGCACTGCATATTTCTTCGAGAGTTTCCTGGTTCATCACATTCACCGGAGGACGGTTTATAGTTAGTTTCGTTATACCGTCATTTTTCTCAAGGATGATATTTTTATAGTCCATAATCCCTCCTTCGAATGTTGATTGAAGCACAATTTACCGAAGATTTGTTGGGTTAAATGTTCCGGTTCAGTTTTGATGTCTGGGCAACACAATACTAGTCCTCTTAAAATCCCTTTGTCAAACGTAAAACCAGAAAGCTCGCCCCGATTTCATCGGGACGAGCTTTCATTACAGTTCTATACTTCCGGCTATTGTTCCTTGGGTTTTGCTATTACCGCTTCCATCAGCTCGTCATTATACTCATGTCCCTCAGCTACAAGCTGGCGGTATTTGACGAAGTCAATCTGACGCTGTCCGGTCAGATCCGATGTGTTGAAAGCGTTGAAACCGAGCCATGCCTCGGTGTTCATATTGGCTGCCAGCCAGTACATGGAACCAACCTTGGAATCATCCCAGAAGGACCTTTTCTTAACCCTTATCTGCTCTACGGTCATCATCAGGCAGAGAGGCATAAGGTTGGTAATCGTCCAGACCATGTCCGTGATGTAGGCATCAAGCCTCGACCAGTCTGTCTCGAGTGTTTTCAACATATCCGTCGCCTGCTTGAGTTCATCGCCCTTCTTAGACTCGCCGTAGACTATTTCTCCATCTTCGACATATTTATCGGTAATAACTCGCGGGTCTCTAACCCAGTTACCTTCTTTGTCTTTCTTGATAGGCAAGGCCTTGGTGATAAAGCCCAGCCTCTCCATCTTGTAGGCACTCCACATCTCATTGGAGAAGCAGTTCCACATCGCCAGCTCCGTGGTCGGCAACTGCCAGGGGAGGAAGTCGGTGGAACCGCCGGTAGGAGTCGAGCCGTGCCGGGTTCCCGCCTGGCCGAACTGGGCGGTATCGGCGGCAACAGTGAGGTCGCACGCCTGGCCGATTTCCTGACCGCCGGCAACCCTCATGCCGTTTGCCCGGCAGATAACCGGGACTCGCGCCTTCAGAATACTGTCCACCATTCCGTTAAACAGGTCTATGTAGTCGGCATATTCCTTGGGTCTCTTCGTGTAATACTCGGCATACTCCTTGGTATTGCCGCCGGTGCACCAGGCACGGTCGCCCACACTGGTGAATATGATGGCAACGACACTCCGGTCCATTGAAGCCTTGTGCATACCGGCCTGCACTCCTTTTACCATCTCTGTGGTGTAGGAGCCGTACTGGGCGGGATTATTGAGAGTTACCCAGGCTGTGTAAAGACCCTCGACCGTTTCTCCGGTCTTGGGATTTACCAGTGGTTTTTTCTCAAACATCGTGCACGGTGCTTCGGTACCGAAGTGCTCATCACCGAAAAGCTGGTGACTCTTTAAATTATTGTCCCTTGGTATCCAGTCTAAAGCCATTTAATACCTCCTGTATTTTTTCTTGTTCTTATTAAAAGTCAGGTAGCAGGACTATTCTTTTATCAAGTCCACCCTTGTGGGCATCTTCGAACGCCTGCTGAATCTGGCTCATCGGCCTGGTCTCGATAAAGGGTTCTATCTCTATTTTCTTGTCAAGGACCATCTTGAGAACCGTGGGATAATGCTTCGGCAAGCAACCCCAGGTACCGATTATATCGGCATCGAATGCCATCAGCCTGGACAACTGGTATTCGTTCTTCTGCATTCCGTATCCGGCGATAACCAGTTTACCGACGAAGGAAAGCAGCTCAAGACCCATTGCCTGACCCGCCTCCGTTCCGGTCCACTCGAATATTTTCCAGCCGTAATTGGGGAGTTTATTTTCTTTGCTATACGCCCGGAATTCATCTCTGACATCCCTGGCGCTCTTATCCACCGTGCTGATGGTATGGGTCGCCCCGTATTTCATCGCCCTTTCCAGCTTCTGCGGATTGCGCGCTATACCGACCACCTCCTTGGCGCCCATAGCGGACAATATCTGTGTAGCGTATACTCCGAGCCCGCCGGTGGTGCCGAGCACAATCGTATAATCACCCGGTTTAACCTCCGCTTTTACCGCCGCCTGGTAAGGTGAAGTAGCAGCATCGGCGATTACCGCGAACTGCTCGAGCGGCCTGCCTTTTCTGTCTTCGATAACGCAAAGGTCCTCGGAGGGGACTACGATATGACTGGAGAATCCGCCATAAATCCCGTAGCTGTTTCCAGGCATCTTCTGAGCGAGGCACCTGTTACCCCTGCCGGAGGCGCAGATAGGGCAGTTATTGCAGGGCATCACTGCCGGGATAATCACCTCTTTACCCATCATCTTGTCATCACCGGCAATCACCGTTCCGCTGATTTCATGCCCCAGGGTCAGCGGCGGCTGGGTTACCGTTGGCACGCCGTCATAAAAGTATCCCAGGTCGGTATGGCACACCCCGCAGCCGGCAATTTCTACCAGTACCTCTCCTGCCTGTATCTCGGGCATGTCAAGACTCGCTCTAGCCAGCTTTCCCGGCTCCTGCATCTGCCATGTTTCAATTTTATCAGGTATCTTAGCCATATTTACCTCCTTATAAAATAGGCTTTTGAAGTTCCTTTCGGTACTACATCTCTATCACTCACCCCCTATCGACGACCAGTGGCCCATAACCATTAATATTACAACAGAGGGATTTTATCAAGTATACCGGCATAATGTCAATTAAAACTGCCTCCGTGTGATTAGTGACATATTCTCTATTTTCCATTAATATTATAATACGGTGAATAAAGGATGATAGAGAACGGTAATCAAATATATAGCGTTTATAATCTGGTAGTCGATGAACAAGGTGTCCGACTCGACAAGTATGTTAGCGAACACTGCCCGGAAATCTCCCGGACACAGGCACAGAAGCTCATCGGTGAGGGCTATATCACGGTTAACGACAGCATCGCCAGAGCCGGGCTCAAATTGAATACGGGTGACAGGCTGACTATCAATATACCTCCCGCCGAATCCAAAACTCTACAACCCGAGTCGATTCCTCTGACTATTCTCTACGAGGACGACGACCTGCTGGTTATAGACAAGCCTTCCGGTCTTACCGTCCACCCCGCGCCCGGACACTCAGCTCATACTCTAGTAAATGCCGTCCTTTCCCATCTGTCCAGCCTGCCCGATACCAGCGACTGGCAGCGACCGGGCATCGTGCACCGCCTGGATAAAGATACCTCCGGCGTTATGCTGATAGCCAAAAGCAGTACCGCCTATAAGAATCTCACCGACCAGTTCAGGTCACGCTCGGTTATGAAACGATACCAGGTACTCGTCAAAGGGCACCTGAGCCCGGCGGAAGGCGTTATCGAAGCTCCCTTGGGCCGCGACCCGCGTCACCGGCAGCGTATGGCGGTGGTAGAGGAGAGTAAAGGCAGAGAGGCGAAGACCGAATACAGCGTAATCAGGTACGTCGGCGACTACACCCTGCTCGAAGTAAGACCGGAGACGGGCAGGACCCACCAGATACGGGTCCACCTGAAAGCTATCGGCTATCCGGTGGCGGGAGATAAGGTCTACGGTGTGAAATCACCCCACCTGAGCAGGCAGTTCGTCCACGCTTCCCTGCTGGGTTTCAGGCTACCCTCTACCGGCGACTACGTGGAATTCACCTCTCCCCTGCCCTCCGACCTGGAGACAGCACTCCGGAATCTGGAGTAGTCTTTTCTCTGCTGCCGAGTTATTCGTTTATTCACAGACCTTGTATTACCGCCCGTTGTTAATTTATGATACCCTTAAAAATCCGGGAGGCAGTATAGCAGTATAATGGAAAAAGTAGAATTTATGAAATATGTAGACCATTTCAACAACAAGAGGTACGATGATATCGTCAGTTACTTCGCCCCGGATATCACCGTCGAATATTATGATAACGCTCTAGACCCGCAGAGTCCCGCCCGTGTCCTGCATGGGCCTCAGGAGTTTATCAACAACTACAAAGCCCTCCACGAATCCGTAGACGAGGTCCTGGAGGTAAGAGACTATATCTCCGATGACAAGCTCCTTTTCGTCGAGCTCTGGACGGAATTCCATGCCTTCAAGGACATGACGGCTTCACCTGCCAGACCGGCGTTGAAGGCAGGAGAAACATACATCATGACCAATTTCATCCTCTATAACCTGGAGGGCGGAAAAATGAAGCGTATCAGGATTGCCCACTGGAGAAACCATCCGCCGGAAGAAGCAATGTATAAAAAATAAGCAGCAAATACAGTAGTGGACAGACTTAACTTTAAGAGGGGGCTTGCGCCCCCTCTTAAAGTTCCCCCGATATATTGTGAAATCTATAAGGCTATCCAAAATTACCGGAACTCAAACCTTCCTGTCATTCCCGCCCGCCATGTCAGGCAGGTCAAGCACGGAATGACAGAATTCGGACAGCCATGGATTTAAGAGAGTAAGGACATATATATAACAAGAAGCGAATCAAGAGGGTGAGGATTATCCGAAATACTGCTATAATCTTGGTAGTATATTTATACGACCATGAATTTCAATCAATTGCAAAAAGACCTTGAGACACAACTGATAAACTCAGGAGCAGGATTTGTCGGCTTTGCCGGTATTTCCGATATGAGACTGCCTGATTGTAGACTGTGTTTGCAGGCATGCCCCGTCGGGAAGAGAGGGATAAAATGACCGAACCGGTTAGAGTACGTTTCGCCCCAAGCCCCACCGGGTACCTGCATGTCGGTAGTCTGAAAACGGCCATGTATAACTGGCTGCTGGCAAGGCACACCGGCGGCTCTTTCATACTTCGTATCGAGGATACGGATATAAACCGCAAGGTCGAAGGCGCTATCGAAGCGATTTATGAAGGCCTGAAATGGATGGGGCTTGACTGGGACGAAGGACCGGACATAGGCGGCAACTACGGACCCTATATCCAGTCGGAACGGGTCGAGATGTACCGGCAGGCTGCCGAAAAGCTGGTAAATCAGGGAGACGCCTATTACTGCTACTGCTCGCCGGAGCGACTCGAGGAGATGCGCGCCGAGCAGGCAAGGCGCAGGCAGCCGCCCGGTTACGACCGCCACTGCCGCGACCTTACTCCCGAGCAGCGTGCTGAATATGAAGCCAGAGGCATTAAGCCGGTCATCCGCTTCAGGGTGCCACTGGCGGGACAGGCGCAATTTAATGACCTTATATACGGTGATGTTACTTTCGATTACAGCACTATCAACGATTTTGTCATGCTGAAATCAGACGGCTATCCCACCTATCACCTGGCAAACGTTGTCGATGATAACGCCATGAAGATAAGCCATGTAATCAGGGCGGAGGAATGGATATCAAGCGTTCCTCAGCACCTGCTGATTTACCACGCCCTGGGATTTGAGAGACCGCTTTATGTACACCATCCAATGATACTCGGGCCCAACCGCGCTAAATTGAGCAAACGCCACGGTGATGTGTCCGTTATGGCTTACCGGGAAAAGGGTTATCTGCCGGAAGCCCTGTTTAACTTCCTGGCATTAATCGGATGGTCGCTGGACGACAAGACGGAAATAATATCACGCCGGGAGCTGGTAGATAACTTTTCCCTTGAGCGTATTAGCAAGACTGGAGCCCTGTTTAACCTTGAGAAGCTGGACTGGATGAACGGGGTATATATCCGCAGCCTCGACCCGGACGATTTCACGCAGCGCGTCTTACCCTTCCTGGAGAAAGGCCTTCCCGCGAACGTGAAACGCCCATTGGATATAGATTATGTAAAGAGGGTAATGCCCCTGGAACAGGAGCGTGCCAAGACTCTTGGCGAAGTACCCGAGCTGGTCCAATTTTTCTTTTCCGATGAGTTCGATTACGATACCGACTCACTGATAGCCAAGAATATGAACAAAGAATCAGCCACTATAGCACTGGAGACAGCACAACTGGAACTGGGGAAGTTAGTTGTATTGAGGGAATCAGCCGTGTTAGAGGGAGAACGGCGAAAGCTGGAACCGTTCGATACCGAAATCTTGGAAACTTTACTCAGGCCTCTTGCCGGGGAGCTGGAGCTTAAGACCGGGCAGTTGTTCGGCACGCTCAGGGTGGCTGTAACCGGACGGACGGCGTCCCCGCCCCTGTTCCAGACTATGGCTGTCCTGGGTCAGGAACGCTGTCTGAGCAGGATTGAAGCAGCGTTGAAAAAACTGAAAAGTTAGAAGGAGCCTGCCCCATGCCCGATTTCAATTACTCCGCAATCGATAACGAGACCCTCAGAGAAATATGCTCGAGGACTTTTTACACTATCGACGGGCTGTGGTTCCTCGCTATCGAAGACAAATATGGTTTCGAGACCGCTTTCGAAATGAACCAGGTCGTCTGGCGTCAGGCAAGCCCGATAATCGGCAGGAGGCTGCTGAAAAACCTGAATATCGAAGGCAAGCCCCCGTTGGAGGCACTCCTGGAGCTCATCCACGCCGACCCCCTGATGTACGTCCACAGACCGGTGGTAGTATCCCTCACCGATAACCGTGCGGTATTCCGCTGTACCGAATGCCCCATTCAGGCAGCCAGAATAAGGGACGGCAAAGGCGTATATAACGGAAAGCCGGGCTGCTCCCTTCTTTTCCAGGCTTACGCGGAACTCATAGACCCACGCATAAATGTAACCTGTGTCGCCTGCGTTCCCAATCCCGATTCCCCGGAATACTGGTGCGAGTGGGCGTTCGATATACCCGGGGATGAAGAGAACGTAAATGGGACAGCAGCCGACTGAGCCGGGGTACATCTCCCTGTACCGGTCCGGTGAACTGTCACGCCGGGCTGAAGCGCTGGAAGCAAGGCTGGCGTCCTGCGATATTTGCCCCCGGAAATGCGGAGTGAACCGACTGGAGGGTGAAAGGGGGTTCTGCCACTCGGCTTATCCTCCCGCTGTCTCTTCGGCAACCGCTCATCACGGGGAAGAACCGGTGCTCTCGGGAAACCGCGGCTCCGGCACAATCTTCTTCGGCAACTGCAATATGCAGTGCGTCTTCTGCCAGAACTATCAAATCAGCCAGGACCCCGAAACGCAGCGTACCAACGAAATCGACTGCCATTCACTCGCCGAAAAGATGCTTTATCTCCAGGAAGAACTGGGCTGCCACAATATCAACCTTGTCTCCCCTACCCACTTTGTTCCACAGATTATCCGGGCGGTGCTGGAGGCGGTACCGATGGGCTTGCGGCTTCCCCTTGTCTACAACACGGGTAGCTACGACTCGCTGGAGACTATCCAGACGCTGGACGGCATCATAAGCATCTACCTGCCCGACCTCAAGTATTCGTCTGATAAATGGAGTAAAGTACTCTCTAAAGCACCGGACTACGTAAAGCATTCCCGCGCCGCTATCAAGGAGATGTACCGGCAGGTTGGGAACCTTGTAACGGACGAAAACGGAATCGCCGTAAGAGGTGTGATAGTCCGCCACCTGATTCTTCCCAACAGGCTGGCTGGAAGTGAAGACTCTCTGAGATGGCTGGCAGAGGAGGTCTCACCCGAGGTCACGGTAAGTATTATGTCCCAGTACTATCCCACTCTCAACGCCCGACAGCACAAGGTACTCTCGAGAGGTGTATCGCCGGGTGAGTATGCCGCGGTAGTAAAAATGGCAGACGAGTTTGGACTGGAAAACGGCTGGATACAGGACATGGCGTCGAAAAAATACTACCTGCCCGACTTCTCGAACGAGGACGCCCCCTTCGACCGGTAATCGAATAGATGTGTTGAGGAATTAGTTCTTTCTTTTACGCTTGGTAAAGCCGAACTTGACTTTTTTACCGTTCAGTTTATCTTTCTTATTGACGTTTTTTACGAATTCCTGAAGGTCAGGAAGCTGTTTCTCAGCCATAAGTATCCCACTCCAGACCAGTATTGGATTTAACAAGTCATTGTAGCATATACCTGGGCCAGCCACCAAATCCGGAGCCCGTAAGTGTGGTAAAATATGCCCGAATCACTATCATGAACGAAATGCATGAAACAAACCGCAGGTACTGGGATACTTCCGCTCCGGATTGGCAAAAGCTGGATGAAGAAGACTGGAGAAAGTGTCCGGAACAGCCGTCGATTGCCTTCGAGGGTGCCATGCTGGAGATGATAAACGAATACCCCGGAGATATGCGCGGAAAACGCGTCTGCATAATCGGCAGCGGTGACAACTACGCCGCTTTTGCATTGGCGGGAATGGGAGCCGCTGTCACCTCTACTGATATTTCCGAGAAACGATTGAAGATAGCCGAACAGCGCGCCCGTACCCTCAGCCTGGACATACAGTTCATTCGCTGTGACGCATCGGATTTATCTCCTATCTCTGACGGAGGTTTCGATTTCGTGTGCTCTACACCGGGAACTTTCGTCTGGATATCCGACCTTGGTAAAGTATATACAGAGGTTAACCGAGTACTAAGACCGGGCGGATATTTCATCTTCCGGGAAATCCATCCGTTTACCCGCCCGTGGAAAGACCAGCCGGAATTTGAAATAGAACAACCCTACTTCCAGACCGGTCCATTCGAATCCGAGGATTCCAGTCAAACCACATATGAGTTTTACTGGACAATAAGTGATTTCATTAATTCTTTAGTTAACAGCGGATTGGTCATTCGCCGGATATCGGAAGAGCCAGCGGAGAAACCAAGCTATTGGGAAGGAGTCTATTACGGGAAAGGCGGTGACGAGAGTCTGCTGGACTGGCATGTTAATCCACGCGCTGCCCTCCCTCAGTGGCTGACGGTAGCCACGCAGAAGCCGATGGGTTAAAATGCG
>CAZCMK010000006.1:50535-57763 GCA_964499775.1 uncultured Dehalococcoidales bacterium
TGCCCTCCCTCAGTGGCTGACGGTAGCCACGCAGAAGCCGATGGGTTAAAATGCGGATACCCAGATTCCCTGTTTATGTGCCCTTTCCTTCTTTGAAGACGAGGGCGCCGGTGGGACAGACGCTGACGCACTTGGCGCAGTTAAGACATTCCGTTTCACCTAAAGGTTTATCAGCAAAAGTGGTAACGACTCTCTCGAAGCCGCGGCGGGCAAAGCCGAGTCCCGCCTTCTCCTGCTGCCGGCACACCCAGACGCACCTGCCGCAGAGTACGCACTTGTTCGGGTCGTAGATAAACTCCGGGTGGCTGTCATCGATAGGCAGCTCACGCAGGATTTTGGTGAACCGCCGTGTTTTCAGTCTTATTTTCAGGTGAGAGGCAATTTTTTGAAGCTCGCAGTTACCGTTTGCCAGGCAGTTGGCGCAGTCCACCGGATGACTGGCCATAATCAGTTCGAAACCTGTTGCCGCCAGCCTTAATGCTTCAGTGCCTCTGGTATTTACCACCATTCCTTCTCTAACCGGTTCGGTGCAGGCGGTAACCGGATTATCGTAGCCTTCTACCTCTACAAAGCACAGCCGGCACGATGCCGACGGCTCCTTTTTCTCTCTGATAGCGCACAGGTTGGGGATATAAATACCGTTGTCCAGCGCCACCCAGAGAAGACTTTCGCCTTCTTTTGCCGTTATTTTCTTGCCGTCGATAGTCAGAGATACCTTCTTCATTTCTCCTTTTTATATCCCGGCACCTCGCTGGGGGGAGACAGTTTCACTATAGCGTTATACTGTGGCGGACAACTGGTAAGACAGGTGCCGCACTTAACGCACTTCTCCTGGTCTATTACCTTGATTCTCTGCTTGTTGGGTGATATTGCTTCTACCGTACAGGTGCCAATACAGGCATCACAGGAACGCTCTCACCTGTCAGGTAATATGTAAAAAGCTATCAGTTCGCGGCACATCAGTGCCGGACAGCGTTTTTCCTTGATATGGGCTTCGTATTCATCCCTGAAGTAACGCAGAGTAGTCAAAACGGGATTCGGGGCGGTCTTTCCCAGGTTGCAGAGAGACCCCGCCTTTACGTCTTCCGCCAAGCTGCTGAGCATTTCCAGGTCTTCCGGCTCTCCTTCACCCCTGGTAATTCTATCCAGTATCTCCAGCATCTGCTTTGTACCCAGTCGGCAGAAAGTACACTTGCCGCAGGACTCCCTCTGGGTAAATTCCTGGAGATAGCGGGCTATCTCCACCATACAACCATCCTCGCTGAGAACCACCATGCCCCCCGAACCCATCATCGCTCCGGCATCCTTCAGAGAATCGAAATCGATAGGCAGGTCCAGAACGGACTCGGGTAAACAGCCACCCGAAGGTCCGCCTACCTGTACCGCCTTGAAACGCCTTCCTCCAGGGACGCCGCTGCCGACATCGAAGATAACCTGTCGCAGCGTAGTGCCCATCGGCACCTCTACCAGTCCAGTGTTAACCACTTCTCCCGCCAGGGCAAAGACCGCCGTCCCCTTGCTTTTCTCGGTGCCGATACCGCTGAACCACTCCCATCCTTTATTAAGTATGTGGCGTACGGCGGCAAGGGTCTTTACGTTGTTGATTACCGTTGGCTTGCCGTGGAGACCACTCGTCGCCGGAAAGGGAGGACGGTGCCTCGGCATACCGGGTTCACCCTCCAGCGAAGCTATCAGAGCTGACTCCTCGCCACAGACGAAAGCCCCGGACCCCTGGAAAAGCCGTATGTCGAAGCTGTAACCGCTGCCCAGGATATCCCTGCCGATGAGGTGCTGCTTCTTCGCCTGATTTAAAGCAACCTGTACCCGGTGCACGGCAAGGGGGTACTCGGCGCGGACATATATGTACCCGTAGCGGGCTCCGGTGGCATATCCGGCAATTATCATTCCCTCCAGTACCGAATGCGGGTCACTCTCGAGTATATCGCGGTCCATAAAAGCGCCCGGGTCTCCCTCGTCGCCGTTGCATATCACATATTTAGGCCTGCCGGAGGCATTACGACAGGTCTCCCATTTACTGCCGGTCGGAAATCCGGCTCCGCCCCTGCCTCTCAGTCCCGACTTTTTAACCTCTTCTATAACCACCGCCGGTTCCACCTGCAGCGCTTTCGCCAGAGCCGTATAGCCGCCGTTAGCGATGTAGTGGTCTATCTGCTCCGGGTCGATTCTGCCGCAGTTCTCCAGTATGACCTTCGTTTCATATTCGGCGCGGGGAAAATCCAGCAGGCTGGGAATAAGGTCGTTCTTCTCCGTGGCGCCGAGGACGAACTCAAGGCAGGGGTCGTCACCGATAATAAAATCCCTGACAAGCTTCTCGGCTATTACCGGATTGACCAGCCCGTAGCATATCGACGGATAACCCGGCTTGCTTATGATAACGAGCGGCTCGGCATAGCAGTGTCCCATGCAGCCGACCTCTATTACCGGGCAGTCCAGCCCTCGCTTTTTAACCTCTTCCCTGAGTGCTTCCTCTACTTCGAGAGCACCGGCAGCCCTGCCGCAGGTGGCGGCGCCAACCATAATCACGGGCTTTTTACCATCCCACAGCTCCTGCCAGCCCGCCAGAGCGTGGTCTTTTATCTCCTGAAAGGTTGAGTTTACAGCATTCGATTTCGCTTCCTTCACTTACTCTCTTTAGCCTCTTTTTCCCTTTCCAGCTCGAAGTTGAGCAGTATACCGTCCACCCTGGTCGGCTCGACATTGCCCTCGGGTTTACCGTCCACCACCGTTACCGGCGCCATTACGCAGCAGCCGACGCAGGCCACGCTATCGAGGTCGAACTCCCGGTCCGGAGTGGTCTCCCTAACATCGATACCGAGCCTTCTTTTCCAGGCATCCATGGTGATATAGCCGCCCTTCATATGACACGCCGTGCCGAGACATACCCTGATCGAGTGCCTGCCCGGTGGATTAAGTCGGAACTGGTTATAGAAAGTGACAACGCTGTAAACTTCTATTTCAGATATGCCGAGGTAACCGGCAATCTCGGACATAGCCTCCTCAGGAAGATAACCTAGCTTTCCCTGAACCCCTTGCAGGATGGGTATAAGGTTATCCTTTTTTCTGCCGAACCTTTTCAGAGCCCGGTTCGTTTCCTTTCTAACATCAGCCTCTTCTACAGTCACTTTCTTAACCTCATATATCCCTACATACTGTTTATTCCTGCGCTGTCACGCAGGTCAACGAATATCCTTTCATCGAGTCCCAGTGCCTTATCGATGAGTTCCAGTACCGCCTCTTTTTCGTCGGGGAATATATAACCGTTGTAGTCCTGCTTCATAAGCGGGACAAGCGTACTACCCGACCGGTATAATGTATTATTGGCATGGTCGAAACAGACGCCGGAGGTAACATCCAGATTCTCAATCATCAGCTTGATTTCCCTGAGAAGCTCGTGGGGAGACATCATCTCGAACTCCCCGTTCCGGTATGCCTCCAGCATCGGCGTATTGGCGCTGGGGACGAACGGCCTCAACCTGATAAAGTTAGGGTTAATCTCGTTCAGCACGCGGGCGGTATTCTCGGCATGCTGCACCCACAGCTTCCTGCCGCCGAGTCCAGGCATAACATACTCGGAAAGCTCGAAGCCCGATTCAAGGGTTTTCCTGCCGGCGATAATATGCTCCCCGGCGGTAACCCCCTTATCGACAAGTTTCAGCAGCTCATCGTCACCTGTCTCCAGACCAACATGAAGCCTGATAAGACCGGCCTGGTGGAGCCTGGCTAGCTCTTCCGGAGTTTTCCTGGCCACCGACTTCGACCGGGCATAGGAGGTAATCCTTTCTATAGACGGAAATAATTCCTTGAGGTATCTTATAATTTCCTCAAGCTGGTCGGCGGGCATAATCAGGGTATCGGCATCCTGTAAAAACACCGTCCTGCCGCCGGATATAAGCCAGTTGTAAGTATTGATAACGCACTGGATATTGTTAAATTCGTCTTCTACGATAGTCCCGGTATTCGTTCCGGAAAGCAGGCCGCTTTGGAGCACACTGCCGAGCATTTCTATCTTTCCGGCAAAACCGAGTTTCCACGAAAGCGATTTTATCTCATCGCTGATACCTTTGACCGCGTCGATATCCGCTTTGACCTCGTCAACCGGCCTCATCCTGAACTTTTCACGGTTATAAAACCTGCCGTAACAGAAAGTGCACCTGCTCCAGGGACAGTTCTCGGTAACACGGAGTAATAATGAGAGGCTTCCGCCCTCGCTGGGCGGTCGGATAGGTCCGATTTCATATGAATAGCTTTTCAGTCTGGAAAAATCAACCGCATAGTCCGCATTGCCGGCCCGAGGAAAATTCGTCATGCCCAAGACTCCCGAATTCAATTATAGTCCAAGCAGAGAGGGGAGGCAAGCAGACTACAGGCACCATCAAAAAAACAAGCATTGACCGATACTAACGCAGTATGATATTCTCGCATTAAGGTAGAAAGCTAAAAGGATAAGCGTTTTGGACTCATTCGAGAGGCAGTGGCAGCGCTGGTTCCCCGAAGATAGAGAGAAGAAGCCGGCTTCCCCGCGCGGAAGATGGACGGCAGCCAGAATATTCTCCGTACTGGTTGGTCTCCTGGTACTGTTCATCATCTTGAGCGTGTGGAAAGGTTTTTATACCGAATGGCTCTGGTTCAGCCACCTGGGCTACGGCTCTGTCTTCACCACCATCCTGTGGACCAGAATTCTCGTCTTTTTCGTGGCGGCGATAATCTTCTGCGTCTTTTTTCTGGGAAACCTGGTACTGGCAACACGCCTTGTCCCCAAGACGGACAAGAGTATCTGGCCCTGGGCTATAGTCCGCCGGTTGCAGCCGGCGCTCAAGATAAGCGTCATCCTGGTCACCATATTTCTCGGTATCATATTCGGCTTGATTGCCCAGAGTAACTGGGAGGTAATACTCCGCTTCTCCAACTGGCAGCCTTTCGGAATAAACGACCCCGTATTCAATAAGGAGATAGGCTTCTATGTCTTTTCGTTGCCGTTCCTTCACCTGCTGCGAAGCTGGCTGACGGGGGCGCTGATCGTCACTCTTATCGGCAGCGCCGCCGTTTACCTGATAAGCTACGGAATTCAGCGTATCAGATTCGATTTCGCCCGTCCCGTGCTGGCTCACGCCGGTGGGCTGGTAATAGCCATCCTCGGCCTCTTTGCCTGGGGTTACTGGCTCGGTATCTGGGAGCTGGTCTTTTCCCAACGCGGGGTTGTCTTCGGGGCCAGCTATGCCGATATGCACTCCAAGCTGCCGGCACAGTGGATTCTTCTGGTGGTGGTAGTCATTGTTATCTTCGCGGTCCTTATATTTATGTGGCGTCGGAATTACCGCCTGCCTTTATACGGTATCGGAGCCTGGATTATAGCCGCCATCCTTGTGGGAACGGTTTATCCCGCCATAATACAGCGTTTCCAGGTACAGCCCAACGAGCTTGCCCGTGAGAAACCTTATATCGAGTATAATATCGAATTCACCAGGAAAGCTTTCGGGCTGAACGACGTTGAAGAAAAGCCGTTCCCCGCCGAGGACACACCAAGCCCGCAGGACATCGCCCTGAACGAGGCGACCATCGGTAACGTCAGACTCTGGGACCACCGTCCGCTGAAAGATACCTACAACCACATCCAGTCGCTCCGACCATACTATGACTTTAACGACGTCGATGTCGACCGCTACACCGTAGACGGCTTTTACCGGCAAGTCATGCTATCGGCACGGGAGCTATCCGCTGAAAAACTGCCCGAAGAAGCGCAGACCTGGGTAAACCGCCGGCTGCTGTTCACTCACGGCTACGGTCTTACCCTCAGCCCGGTCAACGAAGTCAGTACACAGGGCTTGCCTATACTGCTCGTTAAAGATATACCTCCCGTCGGCGATTTCGATATCGAACAGCCCGGTATATATTACGGAGAAAAAACAAATGATTATGTTATAGTGAAAACAGAATCACAGGAATTCGACTATCCGGCCGGTGACGAGAATGTCTACGGCAGCTATGAGGGCACCGGAGGAATCAGCCTGGACGGCTTTATACGCCGGCTGGTATATTCATGGCAACTGGCCGATTTCAATATACTCATTAGCGGTGAGTTGACTTCAGAGAGCAGGGTGCTTTATAACCGCAACATCAGAGAAAGAGTCAACCATCTGGCGCCCTTCCTGATATTGGATAACGACCCGTATCTGGTGGTGATGGACGGCAGGTTACTCTGGATACAGGACGCTTATACCGTCAGTGACCGCTATCCGTATTCTACCCCTGTCGTCGGTGGACTGAACTACGTTCGCAACAGCGTTAAAGCCGTAATCGACGCTTACAACGGAGACGTCACCTTTTATATAGCCGACTCCGAAGACGCCCTAATCCGCACCTACCAGGCCATCTTCCCGGACCTGTTTATCCCGATGGAACAGATGCCCGAGGAACTTTACGCTCATCTCCGCTATCCTGAAGACATGTTTAATATACAGGTCGCCGCTTATCTCAGTTACCACATGCGTGACGCCAGGGTATTTTACAATAAAGAAGACCTGTGGGAGGTACCCAGAGAGGTATATTTCGGCAGCGAGCAGTCCATGGAACCTTATTACATCATTATGCGCCTGCCGGATGAGGAAAAAGAGGAGTTCCTGCTGATGCTGCCCTTCACACCGGCAAACAAGAAAAACACCATCGGCTGGCTGGCTGCCCGCTGCGACGGCGAAAATTACGGTAAACTGCTTGCCTACAGCTTCCCCAAGGAAGATTGGGTGGATGGTCCCAGCCAGATAGAAAACCGCATCGGTCAGGACACGGTTATTACCGAACAGCTTGCCCTGTGGGGTCGCGGCGGCTCGAGAGTTATCCGCGGCAACCTCCTGCTCATTCCCCTCGGCGAGTCGATGTTATACGTGGAGCCGGTATTTCTCCAGGCCGAGGGTGGTGGTCTGCCGGAACTGAAAAGAGTCATCGTGGCTGCCGGAGAACATATAGCCATGCAGCCTACTCTGGCTGAAAGCCTTGCCGCTATCTTCGGCACGGAAGCTCCTCCGGTTGAAGAGCCGGTAATCACACCGCCGGTAACAGAAGAGCCGCAGGTACCCGTAACCGCTGATATAGCCGGCCTTATCAGGCAGGCTCAAGAGCACTTCGACAGGGCTCAGGAATATCTCCGTACCGGTGACTGGGCAGGCTACGGAGAAGAACTGGACGCCCTGCAGGAAGTGTTGCAACAACTGGC
>CAZCMK010000007.1:0-51090 GCA_964499775.1 uncultured Dehalococcoidales bacterium
GATAGCGTTTTTCATTTCTGAACCGCCTGAGCATTACGGCTTTCGTCGCATCGTAGATGCGCCGGTAAGCCTCGTTGGTGGTGTCTTTATCTTTATATATACCTGAAGACCGCCTTTCCTTGCGTACTTCTTCTTCCACGGCAAGAATCAATGCTTCCTCTACGGTAATGCCGTAATAATAGTTAAGATACTGGTGGTACTTGCCATGACCGATGTATTCCTTGAATTCCTCAGGTGACAGGTCGAGCGGCGGTTCACCGTGGAAAAGGAAAGCAGCCTTCTCCGTATCCGGCAGGAAGCCGTCGACCGCCTCGCAGAGTCGCTCGGCAAGCAGCAGCCAGTCGAAGGCTTCGCCGGCAATCAGGTAGCAATAAGTACGGTTGCTTAAGCTTTCCTCGGGAATATCCCACTCACCGATAGCTTCGAGCAGGGCGAGGTACCAGTGTTTGCCGCCGGTAATTTCCCGCTTCAGGTGTCGGATGGCTTCATTTTCGCCGGTCTGTGTTAAATGGCTATCGATTTCGGCGTTCTCTATCAACCTCACCCCTTTATCCCTCTGTTTTTAGTGGGGTTGCCCTGGTTGTGTCGTTCTGAGCCCGCCTGAGGCGGGCTCAGAATCCCCACTTATTTCGTATCGATTCAGATTCTTCATCATCCGCCTGAGGCGTTTTCCTCAGAGTAACTTATAATGTGGAGTCTCTCTTAAGCTCTCCTCCGATTATCCTGTCCTCTCCGGGGACTCAGCCTTCAGCTTCTCATAGTACTCGAGACGACCCGTATTGACCAGTTCTTTGATTTTCTTATTGATAGCCTCGCCGACCCCCGGAATCTCTTTAAGTCTGTCCTCCCTGACAAGCTCCTCCACCTCTACCGTCATATCCGTGATTGTTTTCGCCACCTTTTCATAAGCCCTGATTTTAAAGATATTGTCCTTTTTACATCTGAGAATATAGGCAATATCCGTAAAAACAGCAGCAATTTCAGTGTTTTTCATCTTCTACTTTTAAAAAATTGAATTTATCATTGCTTATATAACTTGTGTAACATCAGAAAATATATCTCTCCAATGGCCTTGCTTAATACGGAATTTAGTACCGTGATTGTGTCCTGTTCTAGCATCAAAGTCAACAAAAATGTATCCATTTTCAATACATTTTAAGAAATTATCGAAAGAAAATCCGTTGAGTAAATATAACTCTTTGTAAAGAAAGTATTCTCTACTATCTATGAGCCTACTATCAGCAATAACATAGAAACAGCTTTTAATCTTCTCACCGACAGCATATTTTAGGTCCTCAAATCCCCAATAAGGTTCGTTTTTGAAAGTTCCTAGCCCAACGCGTTGACCGACGGATTTCAACCAAACTTTAGTTTCTTGTTGACTTGTATTCACTTTGCTAGAATCAAATATGAATCTTATCTTGGCTTGATTTCTATCGACAATTATTCTGAATCCTCTTTTTGTAAAATCTTTAGCGTTTGTGGTTGATCTAAAACTCATTTCCGATATTGGATACTTTAGACCGGCCTGCTTATGCTTCCATCCATAAAGTGGCAGTAAGATATTTGGAACTATACCCAGAGCGGTCGGGGAAGGTTCTAAATGTTTTAACGTAATAAGAGAGGTAGTGTGTGATCGCTGCCCCTTTAGTTCCCATTCTCTAGCATTTGGTATCGGTAGGTTGTTCTCCTTGATCCCAAGTAGTGTCTCTAGAGTATTACCTACTGCACCATCATTCCGAGTATCCCGAGTTTCTTTAACACTTCTATGCCAGCCTTGTGCTGCAATAGATTGTATTTCTTCAGTTAGCCCTTTTTTAGTAAAAACCTTCATTATTTTTCCGGCTTTCTCCAAAAATCCAGAAGATATTCGAAAGTTACGCCCATAGTGATATAATTACTTGGCCAACCAAAAATCCCAATTTGATTTACTAAATTAGTTCTATCCCATATGATAATATTCCTTAATTCGTAGTTTCGCTTTCTTAATTCTTCAATTAATGAGACATGTATCGTGATCCGCTTATTCTCCCACCACATATCTGGTACGTTAATAATACAATGTGCTTTTGGACGTAGTAATGGTAATATAGACTCAAATATATCCCCCATAGACTTTGTGTATTCATCAAGTGCCATCGTACCTAAGTCTCTGGGGTCTTGTGAATATTGCTCGATCTTTCCTAGTTGTTCATTTTTCCTGAACCTTCTTGATTTGTTCTTTCTTTCTCTATTCAGTAAGTTTGAATAGGGAGGAGAAGTCACTACTAAACTGATCGTTTCTGGTTCAAAATATTTGAGAACGGATTTAGCGTCATCCTGAATAGTTACCTGCTTAGCTTCACAAAGTAAACTAATCTGAGCTGTACGTTGTTCACATAAATCGATATAGCGTTGTTGTAAGTCAAAACCAACTGCGTTCCTGTTTGTATCTCCTGCTGCTACTAGAGTAGTACCGCTACCAACAAACGGATCTAGTACAAGCTCGCCTTCATGAGTAAATAACTGGATAACTTTCTTAGCCAAGGAGATAGGAAAAGTGGCTGGATGAATATTCTTGTTACGAATGTCTCTAACCTCATAATTGAATTGCCATACACCTAATTGACTTTTAAGCCATTCTTTTGCAGTCATGCAATTTATATGGCTTGGTTTACAATCACATGTTCTTTGAAAACCGATGTCTAGTTTTGTCCTGTAAAGACTACTACCTTCTCTAATTATTGGATGTGTATCCAAGATATCCACAATGATGACCTCGTAAGTAAGTTATTTTGAAAGACATAATATATGATCATTTCCCGCAGCAGTGTTTGTATTTTTTGCCGCTGCCGCAGGGGCAGGGGTCGTTGCGGCCTATCTTTTTACCGGCTACTTTCTGCTTTTTCTTCCCGGTGGCTGTAGCGGCGCCGGCACCGGCGGTAACCTTCAGCATCGGCGTTGCCTGTTGCTGTGCGGTCTCTGTCCTTTTAGCCAGGGTAACGTGGAATATGGTATGGACTACGTCGTGCCGTATCGTGTCCAGCAGCACCTGGAACTGCTTATAGCCCTCGTTCTTGTAGGCGTCCACGGCCTTCACCTGGCGCAGGCTCTGCCAGCCCGCCTCCAGGCGCATGTACTCCATCATGGTCAGGTGCTCTATCCAGAGACTGTCTATGGTACGCAGCATTATCAGGCGTTCGAGTGTCCTGGTATTATCGGAACCGAGCTCCTGCTCGCGCAGGTTATAGAGCGTATCAGCCTGGTTAATCAGCTTCTCTTCAATCTCTTTCGGCTTTAGCGAGGAGAGAGAATCGGCTTTAATTTCCGGGGGCAGCGGATAGATTGTGGATACCTCGGTGAGAAGCCCGTCTATTTCCCAGCCGTCATAGCGGTTATCGCCAATGTGTGAGGATACCGCTCCCTCTATTTCTTCGCCGACCATTGAAAGGATATTTGTCTTGAGGTCGGCGCCGCCCAGTATTTTCCTCCGCTCGGAATAGATGAGCTCCCTCTGCTGGTTTACCACGTCGTCATATTCGACCAGGTGCTTACGTATATCGAAGTGATAGCCTTCAACCCTGGTCTGGGCGCTCTCTATGGAGCGGTTGATAATCTTGTTCTCAATCGGCATATCCTCGTCGAAGCCTGCCCACTCCATTATGCCCTTGATTCTATCACCGCCGAAACGGGCGATAACATCGTCTTCCAGAGAGACATAGAAGCGGGAATACCCGGGGTCACCCTGCCTGCCCGACCTGCCCCGGAGCTGGTTGTCGATACGTCTTGCTTCATGACGCTCTGTGCCGATGACGAACAGTCCGTCGAGTTCGATTACCTTATCGTGTTCCTGCTGCCAGTCCTTCTCGGTCCTGTCCTCAGGAGTTCCTCCCAGCACGATATCCACGCCGCGTCCCGCCATGTTGGTGGCGACGGTCACCGCGCCGAGTCTGCCTGCTTGGGCGATTATGCCGGCTTCTTCCTGGTGTTTCTTGGCGTTAAGCACCAGGTGCTTAACGCCTTTTCTCTTCAGCATACTGCTGAGAACCTCGGATTTCTCGATTGATACCGTGCCGATAAGTACCGGCTGTTCCTTCCTGTAAAGCTCCTCTATCTCATTTACCACCGCTTTGAATTTCGAATTCTCGTCCTTGTAAATTCGGTCGGGAGCGTCTTGGCGAATCATCGGTTCGTTGGTGGGAATAACCACCACCTCGAGCTCGTATATCTTGTGGAACTCCTCCGCTTCGGTAAGAGCGGTGCCGGTCATCCCTGCCAGTTTATCGTACATACGGAAGTAGTTCTGGATGGTTATGGAGGCATAAGTCATACTCTCCCGCTGGACTTTAACCCTTTCCTTGGCTTCTATCGCCTGGTGCAACCCTTCAGAGTAGCGTCTGCCGTACATCAGCCGTCCGGTAAACTCGTCGACGATTATAACCTCGCCGTCTTTTACCACGTAGTCGCGGTCTTTCTTGTAGAGGACATGTGCCTTGAGGGCGCTTTCGATATGACGGGCAAGTGAGTGGTTCTGCGGGTCGTACAGGTTGGGGACATTCAGCAGTCCCTCTCTTCTCAGCAAGTTCTCCATCTTGCTGATTCCCGCATCCGTCAGGTTCGTTGAGCGGTGTTTTTCATCTATCGTGTAATCGACCTCCACCCTAAGGGTGGGGACGAGTCTGGCGAATACCTGGTATTTCTGGGCTGCTTCCTCTGCCGGTCCGCTGATAATGAGAGGGGTACGGGCCTCATCGATGAGCAGATTGTCCACCTCGTCGACAATGGCATAGTTCAGGTGACGCTGGACGCAGTACGAAAGGTCAACGACCATGTTGTCCCGGAGGTAATCGAAGCCAAAATCGCTGCAGGTGCCGTATGTTATATCGGCCCGGTAAGCTTCGCGCCGGGAGATAGGACGGAAGTGGCTCCAGGAGTCATTTTCTTTACCGGAATCGTAGCCGGGGTCGTATAAGCGGGCTGGCATGATTTCCTCAGGGCTCTGTTGCGGAAAAATGCTGGCTACGCTTATTCCCAGGGCGTTATAGACAGGTCCCATCCAGTACGGGTCGCGTCTGGACAGGTAATCGTTGACCGTGATAAGATGAGCGCCCTCGCCGGTAAGCGCGTTAAGGTAGAGAGGTAAGGTGGCTACCAGCGTCTTGCCTTCGCCGGTCTTCATCTCGGCGATTTTCCCCTGGTGCAGGACCATTCCTCCCATGAGCTGGACATCGAAATGCCGCTGGCCGATTGTACGCTTGGCGGCTTCACGGACAGCGGCGAACACTTCGGGAAGGATATCATCGAGGGTACTGCCGGACTGGAGCCTTTCTTTGAACTCCGCTGTTTTAGCGCGGAGGGCGGTATCGTCGAGTTTTTCAAACTCGGACTCAAGCGAATTTATCTCGTCAACCGCTGACTGTAATCCTTTCAGTTCTTTTTCGTTAGAATCAACAAGCTTGCCAAGCCATTTCAGCATGGAATTTCTTACTCCTACTCGAATAGCTCTCCTACGGATTGCCCGGTATGAATGCGGCGGATAGCTTCACCCAGAAGCGGAGCTATGGACAATACCGTAATTTTATCCAGTTTCTTCCCGTCACTTACCGGTATAGTATCGGTAACGGTAACTTCTTTGATGGGGCTTGCCGCTATCCTTTCAATTGCCGGTCCGGAAAAGACCGGATGAGTTGCACATGCATATACCTCCTTGACGTCATGTTCCAGAAGGAGCGAGACGACATTAACCAGTGAACCGCCGGTGTCAATCTCATCGTCTACAATAAGAGCTACTTTATCCTGTACATCACCTATAATGTTGAGAGCCTCTTTGTGGTCCTTATTATCCAGGCGCCTTTGTTCGATTATTGCGAGTGGCGCGTTAATTCTATGAGCTACGTCTCTGGCACGTTTTGAGATACCCTCATCGGCTGCGACAACTACCAGATTCTCTAATTGTTTGTTCTTATAATAGTCACTAAGTATGTAAAGGGCTGTCAGTTCATCGACCGGTATGTTAAAGAAACCCTGTATCTGTGCCGAATGCAGGTCTACCGTCAGTACCCTGTTAGCACCGGCTACGGTGAGAAGATCGGCAACAAGCCTGGCAGTTATCGGCACTCTCGGCTGGTCTTTTCTATCACTGCGTCCATAACCGTAGTAAGGAACAATAGCCGTTATGCGTTCCGCGGATGCTCTCTTTAAAGCGTCAATCATGATTAACAGTTCTACCAGGCTCGTGTTTACCGGAGAGCAGATAGGCTGGATGGCAAAGGTGTCCCGCTCGCGGACGTTTTCCAGGATACGGACAAATGTATTCTCGTTGCTGAACTCGAACACTTCGCACTTACCGAGAGATATATCCAAATAGTCGGTAACCGCTTTTGCCAGGGCAGGATGG
This sequence comes from uncultured Dehalococcoidales bacterium, assembly GCA_964499775.1. Taxonomy (GTDB): domain Bacteria; phylum Chloroflexota; class Dehalococcoidia; order Dehalococcoidales; family UBA2162; genus MGML01. The sequence continues at coordinate 6,377 of CAZCMK010000007.1, forward strand.
GCATTACCGGTGAATACTTTCAGCTCGTCCACACTAACTCCTTTCTTCTGGTCATATTCGGGCACACGCCTATTATAGCACTATAGAGCCCAAACCTCACCCCCTTTTTATGGTGTTTTACTGAGGTTCAGGTTCCCGGAAGGAATCAGGTCAGGTAGTTTAAGAGGGTTGTATTATTTTCGGGTGCTCCCAGTCTGAGTTATCGATGAGCATATCGGCGGTTTTCGTAGGAGGGTATTCTCTCAGGTACTTTTTCTGGGCGGGCAGGTATTTCTCATCGTATTTTTTAAGAACTGCTTCGATATCTCTGCGTTTTGCTCTCTTTTTACTTTCCTCGAAGGGGATTTCAAGGAAAATGCCGTAATCGATATACGGCGATAGTTCTTTCCTGAAGAGGAAGACCCCCTCCATTATCACTATCGTATCTGCGGAGAAAGAGAACTCTTTCCTGATTTCGTATTTGTCGGTCTGTAAATCGAGTAAAGTCAGTTCGGTAGGAAAATCTATATTTTCACGTATCGGTTTCAGCAGCTTATTTATTATGGTCTCGATATCGAAGCTTTTATTGAAGTAGTTTTCAGCCTGGTTGCCTCCGGAATACCGGATGCTCATGGGGTTATGAAAATCATCGAGATGGATTGCCTGTACCGGATAATTTCTGGAAACCAAGAATTTCTCAAGCGAATTTGCGAAAATGGTCTTTCCCGAAGTATCTATGCCGGTAATTCCCACGATAAAAGCGCGGTTTTGTTTCCTGCTGATTATTTCATCCAGGATTTTCTCGAATACCGGCAGTTTCCCGTCTTTCATTATTCGGACTGTTAATCTGTTTACCGCTAAAGGGATTGCTAGCCGGCCTCAGTCTGTAATCCCGGGTAAAGGAAAGCGGGAACATATCCGGCTGACTTCCTGCTTTACCTCGTTTTCGATATCGTGATTACCGGGATTGCTTATAACCTTGACGACCAGCGAAGCAATCTGTTTCATCTCCTCTTTCCCGAAGCCGCGGGTGGTTACCGCCGGTGTCCCCAGCCTGATGCCGCTGGTTATCAGTGGCGGACGCGAGTCGAACGGAATGGGATCGCGGTTAGCAACGATTCCGGCTCTGCCCAGAGCTTCTTCAGCTTCTCTGCCGGTAATTCCCATATCGATGAGGCTTATTAAAAGGAGATGAGTGTCGGTGCCGCCGGATATGAGATTCATACCCAGTCTTTTCAGCTCTTCGGCCAGTGCAAGGGCGTTATCAAGTATGGCACGCTGGTATTCGACGAATGCCGGCTGCATGGCTTCGTAGAAAGCCACCGCTTTTCCGGCGATAATCTGCATCAGGGGACCGCCCTGAGTACCGGGGAAGACGGCGGCATCGATGGCGGATGCCAGCTCTTTTTTACACAGAATAAACCCGCCCCGGGGACCGCGCAGTGTTTTGTGAGTGGTGGATGTCACCACATCGGCATAGGGTATCGGGGAAGGGTGCAGGCCGGCGGCAATCATACCGGCGGTATGAGCCATATCAACCATTAATCTCGCCCCCACGAGGTCGGCAATCTGACGGAAACGCTCGAAGTCGATGATTCTGGGATAAGCGCTGGCGCCGGTTACAATCAGCCTGGGTTTATGCTCTTTGACCAGCTTCTCAAGTCCCGGATAGTCGATTCTTTCCGTTTCCCGGCTGACTCCGTACCTGATGAAATTATAATTCCTGCCGGAAAAGTTTATCTTTTCGCCGTGGGTAAGGTGCCCTCCGTCGTTCATCTTCATGGACATTACCGTATCGCCGTATTCGAGAAGGGCGTAATATACCGCTATGTTCGCCTGGGAACCGCTGTGGGATTGGACGTTGGCGTGTTCGGCACGATACAGTTCCTTTGCCCTTTCGATAGCCAGGTTTTCCACCTCGTCGACATTTTCGCAACCGCCGTACCACCGTCTTCCCGGGTAGCCTTCGGCGTATTTGCTGGTTAAAATAGAAGCCTCCGCCTCGAATACAGCTTTGCTCGGGAAGTTCTCTGAGGCGATAAGATTTATCGTTTCTTCTTGTCGTTTTCTTTCCAGTTCGATAGCTTTATATATTTCCGGGTCGCTCTGACTTAAGAAACTCATTTTTCCTCCTTCTGGAAGTCTACAACCCCCCACCTGTACTGTCAATAATGAGCAACAATAGGTAACGTTATTATACGGCGAAATACGAAAGAAGGAACCATCCCATTATTCGCATGGAGGATTGTTCTATATTGGTTGGTGATTACTTACCTTACCCCTCAGGATGAACCCCTCTCTAACTAGTACCTTTGATATGAGGTGAGGACTCATTCAGCTTGGAAAGAGGTGTAAAAGAGAGAGGGGGCGGAGCCCCCTCTCATAAAACTCTCCCCCTCTCACGCATACGAATATTTATATAGCAAAATCAGGTGCTGCGTGAGAGGGGGATTAAGGGGGTGAGTATAAATATCAGCCGAAACAGAACGATAACCTCCCGGCTATCTAATTGACTGGACATATTATGCGTGCTATCATAAGCGAAAAGCTGGTTGATTAATCTCTTCCAGGTTGCTGGGAAGAAATGTCAGCACTGACTGAACTTTATAAAGGAATCGAACTCTGTCAGCGGTGTGAAATAGCCAAATTCCGAAATAACGTGGTGCCGGGTGAAGGTGCGGAGGATGCTGAAATCCTTTTCATCGGGGAGGCGCCGGGATACCATGAAGACCAGCAAGGTCGGCCTTTTGTCGGCCCGGCGGGAAAGTTCCTCGATGAGCTGCTTGCCTCTATTAATCTGGACCGTCAACAGGTATATATCGCCAACGTGATTAAGTGCCGCCCGACGGGTAACCGTGACCCTTTACCGGTGGAAATACGTAATTGCCAGGAATGGCTGGAACGCCAGATTGAGATTATTTCCCCAAAGATGATTGTGACGCTCGGTCGTTACTCCATGTCAATGTTCTTTCCCGGTAAGAGTATAGGTAAAATTCACGGTACCGCTCAGAAACAGGGCGACGTTATCTACTTTGCCATGTACCATCCGGCGGCAGCCCTCCACCAACAGAGCCTCCGTCAGGTAATAGAGGCAGATATGCTCAAGATTCCGTCGCTCCTGGCTCAGGAAAAGGAGATTGTCGAGACCGAACCGGAGCCGGAGCAGTTGAAAATGTTCGACATGTAACAATTTACATAATAACTAATAAATGAGGTAATATACTTATAAAATGGCCAAATCAAGATTGAGGATAATTCCGCTCGGCGGACTGAGTGAAATCGGGAAAAATATGATGGTGATGGAGTATGAGGACGATATCATCATCATCGATGCCGGACTCATGTTTCCTGAGGAAGAGATGCTGGGCATAGACCTGGTGATTCCCGATATCCAGTATCTTCTGGAGAGACGCGAAAAGATAAGAGGTATCGTGATTACTCACGGACATGAAGACCATGTAGGTGCGTTACCTTACCTGCTCCCGCAGCTTGATGTGCCCGTATATTCCACCAAGCTGACCCGGGGCATTATTTCAGTAAAACTTAAGGAGCGGAAAGCACTTACCGGAGCAAAACTGAAGGTGGTACAGTTCGGTGCCAAGATTGCGCTGGGGAAGTTCACCGTGGAGTTTTTTCCGGTCTGTCACAGCATCCCGGATTCGGCAGGACTGATAATTAACACGCCGATTGGAACGGTAATCCACAGCGGAGATTTTAAGCTCGACTATACGCCGGTCAGCGGTGAGCCGACCGCCCTGGCAAGGCTGGCGCAGCTTGGCAGCCAGGGAGTCTTACTTCTTATGTCCGATTCCACATATTCCGAGCTACCCGGTTATACGCCTTCGGAGAGAGTTGTCGGCGAGACCCTGGACCGTGTTATCGCCGAGGCACCCGGCAGGGTGATAATCACCACGTTTTCATCGCTCGTCTCGCGAATTCAGCAGATTATAGACGCCGCGGTCAAGCACCAACGCCGTGTTTTCATTGTCGGGCGCAGCATGAGCGATACGGTCAAGATGGCGCTGGAACTGGGCTACCTTCACTCACCCGACGGAGTGCTTGCCCGGATGGATGAGCTGAAGAAATTACCCCGTAACGAGATTATTTTCGTCACCACCGGCAGCCAGGGCGAGCCTACGTCGGCTCTGGTGCGTATGGCTAACCGCGACCACAAACAAGTCCATATAATTCCAGGAGATACCGTGGTTATTTCAGCAACTCCCATTCCGGGTAATGAAGCGGTAGTAAACAGGACGATCGATAACCTTCTCAAGCAGGGCGCGCAGGTGCTATATGATAAAATTATATCCGTCCATGTTCACGGTCACGCCAGCCAGGAAGAACTGAAACTGCTGCTGAATATAGTGAAGCCTAAATTTTTCGTGCCGATACACGGCGAGTACCGCCACCTCAGTTTTCATGCCAGGCTGGCGCAGTCGGTCGGCATTCCGGAAGAGAATACTTTCGTACTTGAAGACGGTGATGTCCTTGAGCTTAATCCGCAGTCTGGGAAGGTAAAGGACAAGGTGGCTTCTAGTAACGTGTATGTGGATGGTCTCAGCGTGGGGGATATCGGCAGTGTTGTCCTCAGGGACAGGAGAATGCTGTCCAAAGACGGGATTGTGATGGTGATTATAGCCATTAACCGGCAGACGGGTAAGCTGGTGGGACGCCCGGACATCGTTTCACGGGGTTTCGTCGATAACAGGGAGTCAAATGATATGATTGATGAAAGCCGCGACCTGGTAGTACGGGTTCTGGACCACGGCGGAGTCAGACCGGCTGACTGGGGTTTTATTAACACCAAGGTCAGGGATACTCTTAGCAAATTCTATTATGAGCAGACCAGACGCAGACCGATGGTACTGCCTTTCATGGTAAAGGTGTAGTTAATAGACTACCGAACGAGGTTGATATGGCTAAAGGAAGGTCGGGTAAAAAGGGTAGTGTCGGGACAGGTTCTCCCCGGGGATGGCTGTTTCGTGTTCTTTCTTCAGCATGGTTCTGGGAGTTCGTACTGCTCGTTGCCGTAATTGCGGTAATCTGCTGGCAGTGGGGAAATATAACTTCCTGGTTTACCAGCAACGTATTCAGGATATTCGGGTGGGGTCTTATCTTTCTCATCGCGGTTATTGCCACGCTGGTAGTAATATTCTGGCAGCAAAAAACATATCTCCTCAAAGAATACTGGAACCGCTGGATTGGCGGTGTTATCTTTCTCCTTGTTATCTGGGGAATACTCTCTTTCATTCCGGGTAGAGGCGCCCTTGCCGGTGTCAGTCTGGGAGGTAAGTTCGGTCTGGGTATTATCGGGCATACCGACCTGGTCGGTGTTTTCCGGGTACTCGGACTGATTATCCTGGGTATTATCTTTATGATACCCGCAGCCACGTACCGGTTTGCCGTCAATTTTGCGTCGTGGGTGGTGGACCAGTTTAAACGACCGGGTTACAAACCTATGAAAGAGAAAGAAGTTTTACCTCCAACTGCCCCACTGTCTTCTTCCGGTGCGCAGGCCGCTCCGGCTACAAGGATTACTCCCAGGCGTGCGGAACCACGAAGACCTTTCGCCCCCGATGTGCCTGATATGACGGAAGAGGAGCTGAAAGAGGAAGAGGCAAAAGAGGAATCGGAGACTGAGCCCGTGTCAGCCTCTACTGCTGCTCCCACTCCCCAGGACCTGAAACAGGTTGCCCAGGATGTATGGAGGAGGTACGGAGAATCGCCAGACCTGGTTGTAGTTGACGGGTGGAAATTACCCCCTCTGGAGATCCTGGATGTATCTCCGGAGATTCAGTTCAGCCAGGCCGATAATGCGGAAAGAGCCAGGCTCATTGAAGAAGCTCTCGATAGCTATGGCGTAGATGCCAAAGTGGTTCAGATAAACGAGGGACCGACGGTAACCCAGTTCGGCGTGGAACCCGGCTGGGATAGGAGAACAAGGGAGGTAAGGGAGAAGGATAAGGACGGAAATATTACGGTGAGGACGGAAGAAGTATCCAGGACAAGGGTAAAAGTCGACAGGATAAGCTCTTTGCAGAATGATCTTGCTCTGGCGCTGGCGGCTCCCAGTATCAGGATTGAAGCTCCCGTGCCCGGCAAGTCGATAGTCGGTATTGAAGTCCCGAACACCATTTCAAGCCTGGTCAGTTTGCGGGGAGTGATAGAAACGAGTCCTTACCAGAAACTACAAGCGAAGTCGAAACTGGCTCTGGCGCTGGGTAAAGGCGCCGGTGGTGAAGCGATAACCGGTGATATGGCGAAAATGCCTCACCTGCTAATTGCCGGAGCTACCGGAAGCGGTAAGACAGTGTGCCTGAACGCCATAATATGCTGCCTGCTTTTGACTAATACTCCAAACGATGTAAGGTTTATAATGATAGACCCCAAGCGGGTTGAGCTGACTACATTTAACAGTATCCCCCATCTTGCCACTCCTGTGATAGTCGACGCCGAGAAAGCGCTTGAGGCGCTCCGCTGGCTCAGCCGTGAGATGAATAGCCGGTATCAAACTCTGGCTTCGTCCGGCACCCGTAATATCGAAGGGTATAACAAAAACAAGCAGGGCGAAGACAGAATGTCTTACCTGGTGCTGATTATCGATGAGCTGGCAGACTTGATGATGCTCGGCGGTGATGAGGTTGAGCAGATTCTATGCCGCCTGGCGCAGCAGTCCAGAGCCGTAGGTATCCACCTTGTTGTGGCTACTCAACGCCCTTCGGTGGACGTGGTTACCGGTCTAATCAAGGCTAATTTCCCCACCCGCGTCAGCTTTGCCGTTACTTCTCAGGTCGATTCGCGGACGATTCTCGATATCGGCGGCGCCGAGAAACTGCTGGGCAGCGGCGATATGCTTTACATGCCCACGGAAGCATCCAAGCCGAAGCGGCTTCAGGGGTGTTACGTCTCCGATGCCGAGGCTGAAAGGCTTGTCTATTTCTGGGGCAACCAGAAGAAAGGTGAGATGGCTTCGCTGCTGAAAGCGGAAGACCTTATTTCCTCCTCGACCGGTGCCAGAAAAGGTAACTATCCGGAAGACTCGCTTATGGATGCAGCCCGGCAACTGGCAAGAGAACATGAGAATATATCCACCTCGTTTCTCCAGAGGCGTCTGCGTATCGGTTATCCGCGTGCCGCCCGCATTATGGAACAGCTTGAGATGGAAATGAACGAGCCGGACGAGGAAGAAGAGGGCATTTAACATAAAGTGAAAACAGCAGTCCTTTATCATCCGGATAGATGGGAGTTTAAATGAAGAAGAACCGACTCCGCGAGCTTTTAAACGAAGGTAAGCCGACACTGGGTACTCACGTCCTGTCACCCTGGCCCGGTATTGTCGAGGTAATCGGGTATTCGGGTGCCTTCGACTATGTCGAGTATGTCGGCGAGTATTCCCCGTTCAGTCTGGAGCAGATAGACAACTTCGGACGCGCCATAGAGCTTTTCCCGGATATGTCTTCGATGATGAAGGTTGAAGAGCAGACCAGGGGGTTTATTGCCGCCAGGGCGATAGACGCCGGTATCCAGAACGTGCTTTTTACCGACTGCCGTTCCGCGGATGATGTCCGCGAATGCGTGAGGTTCGTGAGGTCAGAAATGCCCGAAGCGGGTGGGATACACGGCTACGGGATGCGCCGCAGTACCGGTTACGGCGGGGCGGCTACCCTTGCCGAGTGGGCGCAGGCGATGAACGAGGTAGTTATCGCCATTATGATTGAGAAAAAAGGGGCTATCGAGAACCTGGAGGATATCCTGTCCGTTGAAGGCGTGGATATGGTGCAGTTCGGCCCTGCCGATTACTCTATAAGCATCGGCAAGCCGGGACAGATGGGCGACCCTGCTGTGCAGGGAGCGCACCGCAAGATGATAGAGCTTGCCCTGAAGAAGGGCGTAGTTCCCCGCGTGGAAATCGGCGATTTCGAACAGGCGAAACCTTTCATCGAGATGGGGGTACGCCATTTCTGTATCGGTTGGGATACCTCGGTAATCTCGATGTGGTGCCGGCGGCAGGGTGAAGGAATGCGTGAGCTACTGGCTTCGGCCTAGCTTGTTAGAGCTTTCGGTAAAAAATATTATTGATTATGGTTTATATAGTCATTGCGAGTGCCGATGCAATTGGTATTAAGCAATCTATAAGAATCAATCGAGATTGCCACGTCGTCCCAATGAAATCGGGACTCCTCGCAATGACAATTGAATCAACCGAACATAAATAAAGCAGAAAATACTTCCGAACATAAACAAAGCATATAATACTTATTTAAATGGGGATTAAAAGGGGCGAAGCCCCTTTTGTATAAATAACTTCCCTCTCCCCTTGAAAAGGGGAGAGGGATAAAGGGTGAGGGGTTGTAGAATAGCCTTAATGGAGAAAATGACAAAACCGAAAGTATTTGTTACCCGCATCATAGCCGAAAAAGCCCTTGACCGGATTGCCGAAGCCACCGAGATGGAGGTCTGGCAGGAAGAGCTGCCGCCTCCCTACGAGGTGCTCCTGGAAAAGGTACGTGATATCGACGGGTTATTGTGTCTGCTGACCGATAAGATTGACGAGAATCTTCTGGAGGCGGCGGTCAATTTGAAGGTGGTAAGTAACATAGCCGTGGGTTTTGACAACATCGATGTCCCCGCGGCGACGAAGCGCGGAATTGTCGTGGGAAACACCCCTGAAGTGCTTACCGAGACGACCGCAGACCTTACCTTCACCCTGCTGATGGCAGCCGCCCGGCGCGTGGCTGAAGCCGATAAATATACCCGAGACGGTAACTGGAAGACCTGGGGCCCGGCGGTGATGCTGGGTCAGGATATTCATGGCGCCACCCTGGGTATCATCGGGCTGGGTCGCATCGGCAGCGGACTTGCCCGGCGCGCCAGCGGCTTCGATATGAAGGTGCTATATTACGATGAATTAGACCGCAGTGAGGAAGAGGACAGAAAGCTGGGCGTGGAGCGTATTACCGGACTTTCGGAGCTGCTTTCACGTGCCGATTTTATAAGCGTTCACGTGCCGCTGACTGAAGGAACCCGCCATCTTATGGGCGAAGCCGAGTTCTCCCTGATGAAGCCTACAGCCGTCTTTATCAACACCTCGCGCGGTCCGGTGGTAGACCAGAAGGCACTCTATGAGGCGCTGAAATCGGGTAAAATATTCGCTGCCGGCTTGGACGTTACCGAGGTGGAACCGATATCTACGGACGACCCTCTGCTTACCCTGGATAATGTGATAGTCCTGCCCCACATTGCCAGCGCCAGCTATAAGACCCGCGAAAAGATGGCGTTGATGGCTGCCGATAACCTCCTTGCCGGCCTCCGCGGCGAAACCCCGCCAAATTGCGTTAATCCAGAGGCGGCTGGAAAATAGGAATCTCTCAGAGTTGATAACAGATATTTGTTAACTTGGAGATAATATTAAAAGACGTAATCACTCCATTTAGATAAATCTACATCGTCTGTTTCTTTTGGTAATTTCAGAATATTGTGATATATCTCTTCACATACTAACTCGAAGTGTTTCCCTTTAGCCATAACAGCTAATCTGTTTAGTTCAGATATTGTTGGTAGAGTGGCTTCATCTATTACTACGTAGATAATACGTGGTGGAGACTCACCTTTTTGTTTTGCAGACATTTCTAAATCAGATGCTAATTCACGCTCAAATTCAGGCCAAGGTTTTCCTTCGGATTGTTTAGAGTAGAATACTAGTATGACATCGCATTCTGCCATTACTCTTAATATCTCATCGCGGATGCGTGCACCTGCAAAAAAATCACGTTTATCTATCTTCGTTAGAAGACCTTTTGAACGAAGCCATGAGTCAATAGCTATTACTACATCCTCATTAGCCCAAGCGTAGCTAATAAAGACCCTTGGTTTGTTATACTCACTAGATACATGCTCAGATTTCGAGATGAATACCGCTCCGTTCGCAACCGGGTCAAAACCGGGGGCATAAGTTGTATCAATATCAATCTTGGCGTCAGATAGGTCAACAACTCTACCCTGTTCTGAAATATACCATAGTGTGTTTGCTAGCTTACTACCACATAAGTTTGCATTCGATAGGTTAAAAGGTTCTTTACTAGAGGGGATTAGATTAATGTGTGACAAATCAATTCCAGATAGATCAGGGATCCATTCTGGATTACGTTCACGGTAGTTGTTCCACTCAGAAGAACGACCTGATTTGAGAAGGGTCATCATTTCATCTTTTTCCATTTGTTACCACATTATTACTATTTTTTCACAAATGTCAAGAGTGATTAAAATTATCCTCATCTTTGATTGTCTATATATAGGAATTTCCTTGTTGTTATCACTCTTCGGTTATAGACTCTAGTATCTCCTTTGCTTCGTTTGCGTCCGATTCCAGCACGTAGACCTTGTGCTCCAGGGCAAGGGGGGAGAGGTATAAGTTCAGCCCTTCGGCTACTTTTACCATACAGTAGATACCGTTATCTTCGAGTATCCCTTTCCATAGCTGCGCTTCTATCTCGTTGGGAGCGGTGGCGATATGTACCAGCGGTCCCTGGCGCGCCTCTTCTTCGGGCAGGTCGGGCAGTTTGTCCACCAGGGGCACTTTGCAGTCCGGGCAGACCTTCACCCAGTCCTGGAACTCGTCACGGCATTCTGGACAGTACGGCATATTACGCCTCAATATTTACTTGCCGGCGTACCGGCAGGGAGCCTTGCCCTAAAAGTGCTCCTCATTGTCATTCTGAGCCCGCCGTAGGCGGGGCGAAGAATCTCTATGGTGCTTCATTATATATATGGACATTCACCGGCGTTTTTCCTGCTCGGTCAGTTCTCTCTGTAAAAATTTAATATGGCTCTCGGCATCCCGGTGAATTTGATGTAGAATATCGCTAACGTCCTGAGAAGGGTTTTTGAACAGCCGGTAGAAATCCTGTTTAGCAACTGATTTCTCGATATTCAGAGCGGTATTCAAAGCATCTGTGAATGCCATGTTCTCACGCTTCGCCCTTTCCCGCTCCTGTTTCAGGAGCTCGAGGAAATCTTTTACCTCGTCTGCCAGTTTTGTATCAACGACGAAACCGGCTGTGCCTTTTCTTACCTTATTTAGAAGGCTGTGTATCAGGTTGGAGTGGTCGGCTTCTTCCATAACCAGACCGAACCAGAACTCCTCATGTTCCGGCAGTGTGTTTGAGTATGCCTCATAGAGCCTGCCGATAGCTTCCTCGGTTTCGGTAAGCATTTGTATTATGTTTTCCTGGTTCTCTTCGGATGTCATTTTGTTCCTCTAATGATTTGAAGGTAAGATTTTTTGGGTAAGAGGGGCTTTGCCCCTCATGAACTCCCCATTATTTGGTATTACTGCTCCTGCCCTTTCTGTTTATTGGCGCGGAGTTTGTTTATCCGTTTCATGATAGCTTCCTTATATATACGGGCGAGGTTCCGGCCGTGTTTCCTTACCCGTTCGCGTTTAGCGGTGAGTTTCCTTTCCCGGCGTTCCTGTCTTGTCTCCCTGTAATTGTCTTCCAATTTTTATCTCCGCAAAATCGAATTCTTTTCTCAGGTCGAAGATACGGTCGCGCAGCAGCGCCGCTTTCTCGAAGTCGAGGCTCTTGGCGGCAATCTTCATCTGCGATTCCAGGTCTTTTATGAGGCGTAGTATGTCCTCCCTGGTGGAGGGAGTCGCCACGTAAGGAGTGCGGGTCTCGGCTACCACTTTCACCCTCTCGGTAATGTCTTTTATGGCTTTTCTTATTCCCTGCGGAGTGATGCCGTATTCCTCGTTATAGGTCTCCTGAATCTGGCGGCGGCGTTTCGTTTCCTCCATAGCGGCTTTCATCGAGCGAGTTACGGTATCGGCGTACATGATAACATGCCCGTCGATGTGGCGTGAAGCGCGTCCCATCGTCTGAATCAGCGCGCCCTCCGACCTTAAAAAGCCCTCTTTATCGGCGTCGAGTATGGCTACCAGGCTTACCTCCGGCAGGTCGAGTCCTTCCCTGAGCAGGTTGATGCCGACAACCACGTCATAGACGCCGAGACGGAGGTCTCGCAATATCTCCACCCTCTGGAAGGTATCGATTTCGGAGTGGAGGTAATGGGTCTTGATATCGAGCTCTATCAGGTAGTCGGCAAGCTCCTCCGCCATCCGCTTGGTCAGCGTGGTTACCAGGCATCGCTCGCCTTTATCCACCCGCGTCTTAATCTGGTCTATAAGGTCGTCAATCTGCCCTTTGGTGGGCTTGATTTCAACGGTGGGTTCGAGAAGTCCCGTGGGCCTGACAAGTTGCTCCACCAACTGCTGGCTGCACTTGTATTCGTACGGTCCCGGTGTTGCCGAAGTGTATATTACCTGGTTTGTGTTCTGCTCGAATTCGGTAAAGCTCAGCGGGCGGTTGTCCAGCGCCGAAGGCAGGCGGAAGCCGTACTCGACCAGTGTCTCCTTGCGGGAGCGGTCACCGCGCTGCATTCCGGTAAGCTGGGGGATAGTCATATGTGATTCGTCGATAAACAGGAGGAAATCGTCCGGGAAGTAGTCCAGCAGTGTCCAGGGTGTGCTGCCTGGCGGGCGTCCCGACAGGGGACGCGAATAGTTCTCGATTCCGGAGCAATAACCAGCCTCCCGGAGCATTTCGAGGTCGTAGTTGGTCCTCTGTTCGAGTCGTGACGCCTCCAGCAGTTTTCCCTGCTGCTTCAGTCCGTTGAGTCTCTCTTCAAGCTCTTCCTCAATCAGCTTGATAGCCGTTACCATTTTCTCCTGGGAGGTGACGAAGTGCTTGGCAGGGTATATCGTCACCGAGTCCAGCTCGCTGAGCAGCTCTCCGGTCAGCGGGTCTATCTGCTGTATCCGCTCGACCTCATCGCCGAAGAATTCCATGCGCAGTCCCAGCTCTTCATAGGCGGGCTGCAGCTCCATGGTATCACCGCGGATGCGGAACTTGCCCCGACTGAAGTCCATATCGTTACGCTCGTACTGCATCTCCACCAGTTTGCGGAGCAGCTTATAGCGGTTATAATTTTCACCCTTGTTAATAACGCAGGTGAAGCTGTAGTATTCTTCCGGAGCGCCGAGCCCGTAGATGCAGGAAACCGAGGCGACGATGATAACATCCTGTCGTTCGAAGAGGGCGCGGGTAGCGGCGTGACGCAGCTTATCTATTTCATCGTTGATTTCGGCGTCTTTCTCTATATACAGGTCCTGGCGGGGGATATAGGCTTCCGGCTGGTAGTAATCGTAATAACTGACGAAGTACTCCACGGCGTTGCCGGGGAAGAATTCCTTGAACTCCTGGTAAAGCTGGGCGGCAAGGGTCTTGTTGTGGCTGATAACCAGGGTGGGCTTCTTCACCCGCTCGATAACATTAGCCATGGTGAAGGTCTTGCCGCTGCCGGTCACGCCGAGCAGGGTCTGGTGTTTATGGCCGTTATCCAGCCCCTCTACCAGCTTGTCCACAGCCTCCGGCTGGTCACCCGTCATCTGAAAATCGGATACTATCTCAAAGTCAGGCATATAATTCCTTTAACCGGTTCAGTCTATATGAAAGATATCCCTGTAGTCCTCCCCGGCGAGTCTCTCCTCTATTATTATAAGCTCTTCGTATGTCCAATTTCTATTATCAAGGGGAATAATGTTGTTACCCATGCCGGTATACCAGTCCGCAAGGGTTTTGAAAGCCAGAGTGTTGAAGTCAATCCAGCCGGTTGATACCCTGGGGAAACTGGCTATCGTGTTTCTATTTGCCTGTCTCACTGTTGCCTCGACGGTCTGCTTGGCTTGTTCAAGGCTGAGCACTATCTCTTCCGGGATAGGCTCGAACCAGACGCCGCCCGTATAACCTCCCCACTCGTACAGTCCGAAACCTTCCAGGTTATAAGTGCTGACATACTCGATACCTTTACCGATATAGCCCTCCATCATTTCCTCGTAGCTGGTGATATCCCTGCGGCCGCATGGCGGACCTCCCAGAATGATATCGTAACCGCTGTAATCGTAGGGGTAGGGGATGCTCATACCCTGTCCGGTATCATACATCGTGTCCAGGGCGAATACTTTGCCGGTATATACGTTTTTTATTCCGGGCAATATTTCCTGGAGCCACCTTGAAGCATCGTTATAATCGCGGACAAGTTTATACGGCTCGTTGGAGGGGACAAAACCCTCAACGCGGTATTCTTCGGCTATTTTCGCCCATTTCAGGACGACGGAATCGAGTTTCTTGATAAGTTCGTAGCTGCGGTGATAGGCAGCTTCGGGGTCGTACTCTTCCCATTCGTAGCCCTTGCCCATGTCCAGGTTAGGGTGCATCGGGTTGGGGATAAGGACAATCCTGAACCCTGCTTTCTTGAGAGCCTGAATATAAAAGATAAACACGTCATCGCCCAGCGATTTTGCTTCCCCCGTATCCGGGTCGAAGACGATATCCACGCCGAGCATTATAGAGTCGAACCCGGCGTTTCTCAGGCTATCGGCGTTTATCAGATAGCCGCGCAGTTCATCGATTCGCGAGCCCCAGGCGCCGCGGTAAAAGTCCGGATAAGCAGAGGCATCCAGGGTAAAGGACTTTTTATACTCCTGCCACCAGACATCGAATTCGTCTACCTCTTCTGCCTGTTCGATTGTCTCCTCCTCCACCTCCTCAATCTCAACCTCTTCCTCATCTATTTGCTCTGTCTCTACATTCTCACCAGCCGGTTCGGTCTGGCTGATTTCAGGGGTGGTGGAAATGGGTGTTTCGTCACCGGTCGTGCAGCCTGCCATGACGGCGAGGCTGATAATCAGGATGCAGAATATGACTGAACGCTTTTTCATTTTTTAGTTTATACGAATTAGTGTGATAATCTGGTATATACCGCTAAAGCAGGGCTCGGAAAATCCAGATTGATTCGGTCAGCTGTCCCCCCTGAAAACGGAATCCCTCTTTTCCGAACGCATTTTCCAGGTCATCGAAATGCCCGAAATATTCGTCTTCTATCTCCTCGACTGTCTCGTTATTACCCGATTCAAGCAGTGCCTGTTTGATTTTCTGCTTTTCAGATTCATTCCTGAACATCAAGTCGGCAATGACAATCCTGCCTTGCGGTCTTAAAACACCGCGCATCAAGGGGATTGATTCCTCTTTTTGCTCCGGGGTCAGGTGATGAAAGGCATAAGCCGAGACGATTATATCAGCGCTTCCGGGAGGTAAAAGTATATTGAGGAAATCCCCTTCCATTATCCTGATTTGAGGGAATTTCTTGGCGCAGATGCCACGCATTTCTCCGGACGGGTCGATGCCCGTTACCTGAAGACCTCTCTCAAAGAACCTGCCGGCGAGATTGCCTGTCCCCACACCGATATCAAGGACGGTTGAATATTCATTGCTGTCCAGTTCGCAGTAATCGACTACTCTATCCAGCACGCGGTCATAGCTGCCGAACATCCAGTCATCTGTTCCAGACGCTTTCCGGATGTCTTCATCATACGTATTTGCCCACCCGTCAAAACCCCGATTGTCTTTGGACATCGGTCTTTTCTTGCTCCTTCCTTTCAGGGGAGGAGTTTGCCATTACTTAAAATGTTTTCATCAAGCTCGGCGAGTTTCCCACCAGTTCCCTGTCGGAGCTTTTTGGGAGAATGTCCATTGGACAACAAAGATAGAAATTTCACGATAGACTGACGTAGATAATCTTCTGTCTTAGGTAATATTTGACCTATCTCAACTCTACTAGGTGGATTATTGCCATGCACAATCTTGCTTCTGTAATCATATGCTTTTTTTATATTATTATAAACTATGATTCTATGGTCTTTCCTTTTACGTAATAAAAACGCAGCTCGAGACCTTAATTTGTATGTAAGCTCTTGAGGACTATCAAGATATAGAGATTCGAATGCTATCATTTGATCGATTAGTCTGTCTTCAATATCTCCATGATATGCAGAATGAAATCTTCTAAGCACTATATCAATTTTATCAAGAATACCGCTTTGACGAGATTCGCGAATGTTCATAAGAATATCGTTAACTTGAGTTAAATCTTGCTGCTTGAATTCATAAGTGGGTTCTTCTTCAAAAAAATCCAAGCTTGATACATATGGCCAGATTGTAGATGTCCCAAAAGACCATTCGTTATTCTGATGTGTGGCGGATGCTAATAATCCTGCGACTATTCTACCTTTTTGATAAAGCCTTAAAGCGGTCATTAAATCTACTAACAAATTATTTACTTTGTCCCAATTGATATATCCGATTCGTGTCGCTTCACTGAGATTATTAGCGCTGTTAGTGCTGATAACGGGTAGCCTCACTACCCATCGAGCTGTGCTGGGGATTGTCTTAAGTTTATGAGAGTATTGTCTATCAAGATAACTAACGAATTCACGTGATATCCGTCGTATGTTAATGCCTTCCTCAAAATCTACACTATCGCAATCGCAATTAAACGAATACAATGGACAAAGCCAATACCTTTCTCTCGATTTAGGATTCTCTGTAGTCATTTACTTCACTTCCCAATATTGTACCGACACTTTAATCCCCCTCCCCTTACTCCATCTCTTCCGTGTTTACCTCTTCGGCGATGTTGATGCGTTTGACGGAGAGGGGGAGGTAGTTGACCATCTTGCACTCGATGAGGTCTTTGAGCTTGAGTTCGTCCTCGGTGAAGCGTGCCCTGCCGGTCTTTACCTCGATGAAGTCGATTCCTTCATCGTACTTGATGCCTACGAAGTCGATGGGGTCGCCCAGGTAGAAAAGGCGGTCGTACTTGGTAAGCTCAAGTGTTGCCAGAAGCTCGTTCAGCTTGCCCGACCTCGTTCCCTGGCTGCGGGTGATGGATGCCAGGACATCGTGGGGCATATCCTCCAGCAGGCTGTGAATTTCCCTGACGGAGTCGGCTGAAGCCAGGGCATACCTGAGCTTGGCTTCAAGCTCGTCAATCCCCGGTATCTCCGCCTTTCTGGGCCTGAATACCAGCACCAGGACCATTACCAGCAGGATAAAAATAATAACGTACAGAGCAATTTCCATATCATTCACCTCTGGGGGGAGTATCTTTCTTATATGTCATTCTGAGGAATCCGCCTCAGGAGGATGACGAAGAATCTAAAGGGATGAGACCCTTCGTCCGCCTCAGTCGGACTCAGGGTGACATTGAAGAGGTTCTTATCGAATTTCGCCCCTCTTTAACTTCCCTTTATTATACAGGTCTCGTTTCTCTTTGACTTCTCATTGTTAGCAGGGCTTCGCCCCTCTTAAACTCCCCGTTTTTTTTAGCTGCCGAAGTACTGGAGAGCCAGCTTTATCTTTTCTTCGAGGGCGAGGTCGGAGGATGGAAGGGTAGCTACCGCCCGGCTGGCTTCGGCAACGGAGTAACCGAGCGAGGTAAGGGCTGCTAAGACCTCTGCATTTTCCTCGGCAAACTGGACGGCGGGAACGGATATCAGTCCGGCGCTTATCTTATCTTTGAGCTCCAGCACCAGCCGGTTCGCCATCTTCTTGCCAATTCCGGGTATGGCTGTAAGAAGGTCGGTATTGCCGCTGGCGATAGCCGTGCTTGCCTGCTCAACGCTCATCGCCGAGAGGACGGCGAGTCCCAGCCTGGGGCCGAGTCCGGAGACGCCGATAAGTATCTGGAAAAGCTCCAGCTCCCCGGCGGCACCGAAACCATAGAGGGTGATGCTGTCTTCCCGCATCACCAGGTGAGTCAGCAGGTGTATCTCCTGTCCGACGCTACCGAGCGTGTTGATGGTAGAGGTGGGCATATGCACCTGAATGCCGACTCCGTTGACGTTTACAATCGCTCCGTCGCTTTCCAGTGATTCCAGCTTGCCGTGAAGACTGGCTATCATATCTCTCCTTTAGTCACTGCCTCGAGAGCAGGTTATTCACGTGGGTTTCTCCGATGTGGCAGAGGGCTACCGCCAGAGCATCGGAGGCATCGTTCGGTTCCGGTGCTGTCTCCAGTCCGAGCTGAAGCCTGACCATCTCCTGTACCTGCTCCTTGGAGCTGGCGCCGTAGCCGGTCACGCTCTGCTTTATCTGCGTCGGCGTGTATTCATAAGAAGGAATACCACGGTTGGCTGCCGTCAGTATTGCCACAGCCTGAGCCCTGCCGATTGCCAGCGCCGACTTGGCGTTTTTGGCTACAAAAGGCTGCTCTATGGCGATGGCATCCGGCTGCGACTTCGATATAATCTCAAGGAGGTTATTGTAGAGAAAACTCAAACGCTCCCCCACAGGGGAGCGCGCCGGAGTGTTCAGTACACCGTAATCGATAAGGACCGGTTCGCCATCGCTGCTCTCAATCACCCCGTACCCCATGGCTATAGTCCCCGGGTCGATACCTAATATTTTCATCATAAAGCTCAAATCAACACGTAAACAGGGCGGGAGAGTTGAATACTATTCCTCGAACTTCTCCAGTACCGAGTCGGTAAAGTTAACGTTGCTGGATACGAGCTGGACTTCATCCAGCTCTTCCAGTTGATGCAATAGCCTCAGAGTTTGCAGGGCAGGCTTTTCTTCAAGGTCGAGTGTATTCTGGGGTACCATTGAGACCTCCGCCGAGGCTACGGGGATACTCTCCTGGTCGAGTGTTTTCCTGACCGCTTCGAAGTCCTCCGGCTTGGTATATATTTCTATATACCCGTCTTCTACCTTAACATCCTCGGCTCCGGCGTCTATCGCCTGCAGGGCAAGCTCTTCGGCGTCAAGGTTGTCTGTTTCTATAATAATCATGCCCTTCGATTCGAAAATCCAGGCTACGCAGCCGCTCTCTCCCAGGTTGCCGCCGTGACGCGAGAATAGATTCCGGATTTCCTGCACGGTACGGTTGCGGTTATCGCTCAGTGCCTGTACCAGGATGGCAGCTCCGCTGGGACCGTAACCTTCGAGCACCATTTCGGTGAGTGTTACGCCTTCCATCTCTCCGCTGCCCCGCTTGATTGCTCTATCAATGTTGTCGAGCGGCATGTTATTATCACGGGCTTTTTGAATAGCTAACCGGAGACGGAAGTTGGTATCGTGATTGCTGCCTCCCTGACGCACCGCCACGATGATTTCCCTGGTGAGTTTGGTGAAAAGCTGCCCCCGTCTGGCGTCGGTAACTCCTTTTTGGTGCTTGATTGAAGCCCATTTGGAATGTCCTGACATAACAATTTCTCCTCAGCCGGACAATAAACTCATTGATTAATTCTATCATCAAACCGCCCCTCGGTAAAGAGGGAGAGGGGGATTAGGGCCTGCCCGCTCCGCCTTAGGCGGAAGACTTCGGCAGGCGGGGGGTGAGTATAAATAACAAGCGAAACAAAACGACATAATAACACACGTGAATTGACAACCCGGTAAACGGAAGTTACAATCAGCGCAAGATACAGTCAGGGAATGCATGAACGGAGGCGGAGAGTAGAAGAGTAATGAAGGCAGTAATTTTAGCCGCCGGAGAGGGCAGCCGGATGCGACCTCTTACCTATACCAGGCCCAAGGTGATGCTGCCCGTGGCAAATAAGCCTATCCTCGAACACCTGCTTATCGAGATTGAGAAAGCAGGAATCGGGGAGTTTATTATAATCGTCGGCTACCATGATGAGCAGATACGGGACTATTTCGGCAATGGCGGCAGGTGGGGAGTGAAAATAGAATACTGTACCCAGCGTAAACAACTGGGGACGGCCGATGCCCTCAGGTCCATGGAACCTCTCGTAGACGGGAACTTCCTGATGGTGAACGGAGATATCATTGCCGACCGTGAGGACATTAAAAGCCTGATAGACGCGCGGGATACAACGATGAGCCTGTTCGAGGTGGAAAACACGGAAGGTCTGGGACTGGTTGAAACAGACGGGGATAAGGTAGTCCGTATCCACGAAAAAACGGAAAAACCGCCCTCGAATCTGGCTAACGCCGGTCTCTATCTCTTTACTCCGGACATATTCAACGCCGTATTTCAGACTTCAACGTCACCGCGGGGTGAATACGAAATAACCGACTCTCTGCAATTAATGATAGACCGCGGGCAGCGTGTAGCCTGCCGGAAAATCGATTACTGGCTGGATACCAGCTATCCCTGGGATTTGTTAACGGCAAACGAGTTTCTGATGGAAAAGATTGAACCTGATATGCGTGGCGAGATTGAGGAGAGCGTAATAATCAAGGACACGGTCTCTATTGGCAGAAATACTATTATAAGGTCCGGTTCGTATATTATCGGTCCGGTGATAATAGGAGACGACTGTGATATCGGCCCTAACTGCTATATCCGTCCCGCTACCTCTATAGGCGAAAGGTGTCACGTGGGTGCCGCCGTTGAGATAAAGAACTCGATAATAATGAAAGACACCAAAATCCCTCACCAAAATTACGTGGGTGACAGCGTTATTGGCGAGGGATGTAATCTGGGCGCCGGTACCAAGATTGCCAATTTAAGGTTTGACGGACAGGAGATATCGGTTAACGGTAAAGCTACGGGAAGATGCAAGCTGGGAGCTATAATAGGGGATGGGGTCGAAACAGGAATCAATGCCAGCATTAATGTAGGCAGCATGATTGGTAATAATACTCACATCGGACCGGGAGCCGTAGCCAGCGGCACTATTATGCCCGGTTCGAAAATTTTATGAGGAAGAATTATGAAACAAGCAGTGATTCTGGCGGCCGGTGAAGGACAGAGGCTCAGACCGTTTACCGTTACCAAGTCGAAAACCATGCTCTCGATAGCCGATAAGCCGATACTCCAATATGTCATCGAAGCACTTGCCCGGAACGGCATCCGGAAAATCGTCATCGTGGCAGGCTACAGGAGAAAACAGATATTCGATTATATGGAAAACGGGGAACGGTTTGGTGTCGAAATAGTTTACATAACACAAGAGAAACAACTCGGTACGGCTCATGCTCTGACCCAGGCGAAAGGTGTTGTTGACGACGAATTTCTGGTCCTGCCAGGCGATAATCTAATCGATGCCGATACCATTTCCCGCTTCGTCGATATGGAACCTGAGGCTATTCTGGTAAAAAAGGTTCATAATCCGACCAGATACGGGCTGGTGACTACCGAGGGAAACGAAGTGCGGAGTATTGTCGAGAAACCCAGAGAAGCCGAAACCGATATCGTGAATACGGGAATCTATAGTTTTTCAAAAAGTATATTTGATTATATAGAAGCAGAGCTGGATATTCCCGAAGTTATTAATAACATGATAGAACAAGGCAATAACGTAAATTTCCAGGAAACCGGTGGAACCTGGTTCGACGTCGTGTATCCCTGGGATATTTTGAGCCTGAATAACGAAATCCTCCGAACGATACCCCCGAGTCTGGGAGGTACCATAGAGGCAGGCGCCACGGTAAAAGGTCCTGTGTCGATAGGTAAAGACACCGTGGTCAGGGCGAACTCGTATATCGCGGGTCCTGCGGTTATCGGGGCAAATTGCGATGTCGGCCCCAACGTGGTTATCATGCCGGCTACAAGTATCGGCGATAATGTCGTTATTTCTCCTTTCACTGAGATTGAGAACAGCGTTATCAGTAACGATGTGAATATCGGACCGGGGTCGATTATCCAGGACTCGGTTATCGATGAAAGCTGCTTTATCGGAGGGCATTTTACTGCCTGTAGTGAGGTGGTGGAGATTCGGGTCGATGACGGCAATTACTCCGTGAATGTGGGGGCGATGCTCGGCGTCGGGTGCAATCTTGGAAATGGAGTGGTAGCTCAACCCGGAGTTATCGTGGGTAATTACACCCGTGTCCAGGCGATGAAATTGATACACGGAAACCTGCCTGATAAAAGTTCGGTGTATTAGATATGTGCGGCATAATAGGTTATACGGGCGAAAAACAGGCTCAGCCCATACTCCTTAACGGCCTGGCGAAGCTGGAGTATAGAGGTTATGACTCCTGCGGTATAGCTATATCCGCTGAAAATATTGAGTTATATAAGGATGCGGTCAGAGTCGAGGCATTGAGAAAAGCATCGCCTGAACTTAAGGGGACCCTGGGCATCGGTCATACCAGGTGGGCGACTCACGGTGCTCCCTCCCGGATTAACGCTCATCCTCACCTCGATTGCACCGGCAATATTGCCGTGGTGCACAACGGCGTTATAAGCAATTACCAGGAGTTGAAGTCCCGGCTTGTCGATGAAGGACATAAGTTTGTCTCTGAAACGGATACAGAGGTAATTTCGCACCTCATAGAGAAATACTATCACGGTGATATAGAGGAGGCTGTTGAATCCGCCGTGGCTGATATAGAAGGTTCCTATGCGCTTATCGTGCTGGTAAAGGATGAACCGGGACTGGCGGTTGCCAGAAAAGACAGCCCGTTGATATTAGGCCTGGGGGATAGAGAAAATTTCGTTGCCTCCGATGTGCCGGCGATACTCGATTATACCGATAGGGTCGTATATCTGGAGGATGGAGATACAGGGTTCATTACCGGGAATGACGTAAAGGTGAAAAGGGACGGGAAAGAGGTTGAAAGGGAAGAACACAAGGTATCATGGAGTGTCGAAGAAGCCCGGAAGGCGGGTTATGAGCACTTCCTGCTTAAAGAGATTCATGAACAGCCGAAGGTGATACGAAGTATCCTCGGGGAATATACGCGTGAAAAGGAGCTGGTGGCTGATACGCTCGGCGTGAAGGATACGGATATAGAGTCCATGCTAATAATCGCCTGCGGGACGTCGCATCATGCCGCTCTGGTAGGCAAATATATCATTGAAGAATTGCTCGGGATTCCGGTGAGGGCGGAACTGGCATCCGAATTCAATTACTACAGCCATACCCTGGCGGGAGGCGTATCCCTGGCTATTATCCAGTCAGGCGAAACAGCCGATACGCTGAAAGCGATGAGAAAGCTGAAGGAAGCGGGAAACCGGGTGATAGCCATAACCAACGTTGTAGGCAGTACCGCCAGCCGGATTGCCAGCCATACCATTTATACGGGTGCGGGTCCGGAGATAAGCGTGGCTGCCACCAAGACTTTCATGGCGCAGCTTATGGTACTTTACTGGCTGGGGCTATCATACTCCAGGCTGGATGCCAGAAGACTGTCCGGACTGGTCAAGGAATTGAGGCAGATGCCCGGGAAGGTACAGCAGGTGCTGGACGATGAAGACAGTATCATCGAGCAGGCTAAATACCTGTCCGGTTTCGAAAACGTATTCTATATCGGCAGAGGTATGAGCTATCCTCTGGCATTGGAAGGAGCGCTGAAGTTAAAAGAAATTTCCTACATTCACGCCGAAGGATACGCCGCCGGGGAGTTGAAACACGGTCCGTTTGCCTTGCTGGGCACGGATACACCTGTGATTGCAATAGTGCCTGAAGACGATACTTATGAGGCGATGCTGACCAGTATAAAAGAAATAAAGGCGAGGGGCTCACCCGTGATAGCACTGGCAGAAGAAGGCGATGAGACTATCGAAGAGTTGGCGGACGCTGTTATTTCCGTACCGCGGGTTGACAGGCTGTTTTCGCCAATAGTGAATATCGTGGTTTTACAGTTGCTTGCTTATTATACTGCCAGGGAGAGAGGGTGTTCCATAGATTTCCCCCGGAACCTGGCCAAGAGCGTAACCGTAGAGTGATTCACAAACTAAACCAATCTTTCACTGTTGATTTTATTGACTTCTCCTATGCCATACGATATACTGTCTAGGGTAAGCGGAAGTCAGGTATTTATTAATGCTGAGTGCTATGCCCGGGAGTCTCAGCTTTTCTTATGTCTTGTTAGGGATGAGATGAAGATTGCCATTAGCGGAAAAGGTGGAGTAGGTAAAACTATATTAGCATCTCTTCTTTCCAAATTTTTTGCTGAAGCCGGTTATTCTGTCATTGCAATTGACGCCGACCCTGATGCCAATCTGGCTGCTACTCTCGGTTTTCCAAATCCGGAAGAGATTACTCCTATCTCTGATATGACTGACCTTATTGAGGAACGAACGGGAGCCCGACCGGGTCAATCAGCACCTTATTTCAAGTTGAACCCCAAAGTGGATGACATACCGGAGAGGTATGCTCATAAACTGGATGGAATAAGATTGATGATGATGGGCAGGATAAAAAGGGGCGGTAGCGGCTGCTACTGTCCCGAAAGTGCCCTTCTCCAGACATTAATGAGCCATTTATTGATAGCCAGAGACGAAGTAGTAATCATGGATATGGAGGCAGGAATAGAGCACCTTGGAAGAGGAACGGCAAGGGCGGTGGACAAACTGATTGTAGTCGTTGAGCCGGGGAGGCGGAGTATTGAGACTGCCGAGAGCATTAGAACCCTGGCTGCGGAAATCGGACTGACAAATATAGCGTTAGTGGCTAATAAAGTCAGAAACCAGTCGGACAGGGATTTTCTCACTTCTAACCTGTCCGGCTTTGATTTTCTGGGTTTCATACCTTACGACCAGGAAATTGTGGAAGCGGATCAGGCGAACCTTTCACCAATTGACTCCAGCGAGCAGCTTAAGACTGCTGTAGCGGAAATATACCAGGCTCTGGTTTCTGCTTCGGATAAGGCACCGGCGACTGGCTAGACAAAACGGTATAAAGAGGTAGGATTTTCTACCTCTTTTAATATATCCGAACTAAAAATAACTAAAAATTTACAAGAGGTAGATAAACAAAAGGAGGTTTTATGGCTTACGATGCGGTAAAAATGAAGGACTGGGAAATTTCCGAAGCAGCTGAGGAAAATATGCCGACTCCGGACGAGTGGCGGGAGAAGCTGGGTCTGCAAAAAGACGAGGTACTTCCTTACGGTAGAATCTCAAAACTCGATTTTCTTAAGATTATCGACCGCCTCAAGGACAAACCGGATGGTAAATACATCGAGGTGACAGCCATTACTCCCACACCCTTGGGCGAGGGAAAGAGCACGACCTCCTGCGGGCTCCTGGAAGGCCTGGGTAAGCGGGGAATGAACGTCGGTGGTGCTTTACGCCAGCCCTCGGGCGGTCCGACCATGAATATTAAAGGGACGGCCGCCGGCGGTGGCAACTCTCTGCTTATCCCGATGACCGAATTTTCCATGGGACTTACCGGCGATATCAATGACATCATGAATGCCCATAACCTGGCGATGGTAGCCCTGACTGCCAGGATGCAGCACGAGCGAAACTATGATGATGAGCGTCTCCAGAAACTGACCAGGATGCGCCGTCTCGATATAGACCCCACCAGAGTGGAGATGGGCTGGATTATCGATTTCTGTGCTCAGAGTCTGCGTAACATTGTCATCGGACTCGGTGGCCGTATGGATGGCTTTACCATGCAGTCCAAGTTCGGTATTGCCGTAAGCTCCGAGCTAATGGCTATGCTGTCCATCGTGACCGACCTTGCTGATCTGCGGGAAAGAATGAACAATATCACCGTTGCCTATGATAAAAAGGGAAATCCCATTACCACCGGCGATCTTGAAGTGGGCGGTGCCATGACTGCCTGGATGCGTAATACCATAAATCCGACACTGCTGTGCACTGCCGAGTACCAGCCCTGTTTTGTTCACGCAGGCCCCTTTGCCAATATCGCAGTGGGCCAGTCATCGATTATAGCCGACCGTATCGGCCTGAAGATGTTCGATTATCACGTTACCGAGAGCGGTTTCGCCGCCGATATCGGTTTCGAGAAATTCTGGAATGTGAAGTGCCGCTACAGCGGTCTTAAACCTCATGTTTCCGTACTCACCACAACTATACGGGCGCTTAAGATGCACGGCGGTGGACCCAGAGTGGTTGCCGGAATACCTCTGCCGGACGAATATATGAAAGAGAACGTAGAACTGGTAGAGAAGGGTCTGCCCAATATGCTCCACCTTATCGGCGTCATCAGGGAATCCGGTATCAATCCGGTAGTTTGTATCAACAAATTCCACACCGATACCCCGGATGAAATTGCCGTGGTCAGGAAAGCAGCGGAGGCAGCCGGTGCCCGTGTTGC
Source organism: uncultured Dehalococcoidales bacterium (assembly GCA_964499775.1). Taxonomy (GTDB): domain Bacteria; phylum Chloroflexota; class Dehalococcoidia; order Dehalococcoidales; family UBA2162; genus MGML01. Next base: position 32,241 of record CAZCMK010000007.1, read on the forward strand.
CGAAAGCAGCCACTGGGCAGACGGCGGTGACGGCGCGCTCGAGCTTGCCGACGCCGTCATAGAAGCCTGTAACGAAGAGAATGAGTTCAGGTTCCTTTACCCCAACGAGATGAAGCTCAGAGAACGCGTTGACAGGATTGCCAAGGTAGTCTACGGGGCTGATGGGGTTTCATGGACTCCGGAGGCTGAAGCGAAGGCGAAAAGGTTCGAGGAAGACCCGAAGTATGATGAATACGCTACCATGATGGTCAAGACCCATCTGAGTCTCACACACGACCCGACTGTCAAGGGGGTACCAGAGGGATGGACTCTACCTGTCCGTGACGTGCTTATCTATTCCGGAGCCAAGTTCCTCTGTCCGGTGGCAGGCACGATTACCCTGATGCCTGGAACAAGCTCCGACCCTGCCCTCAGAAGGGTAGATATTGATACCAAGACCGGTAAAGTACAGGGGCTCTTCTAGTTTGTTGTATAATAAAAATAGCGGAGGTTAGTTTTTTGAGTTTTTCTATCGCTGTCGCCGGAAAAGGCGGCACCGGTAAGACATCGTTGGCAAGTCTTATAATACGCTACCTGAGTAAAAACAGTTCAGGCCCGATACTGGCAATCGATGCCGACCCTAATGCGAACCTTGCTGAGAGCCTGGGGCTCGACGTAGATATGACAATAGGCTCCATAATCGCCGCATTCAACGGAGTAAAGATAAACATTCCTGCCGGAATGACAAAAGAGGCTTATCTCGAGATTAAGTTGAACAGGGCGATTACCGAGAGTAAGGGACTCGACCTGATAACAATGGGCAGGGGTGAGGGGCCCGAGTGCTACTGTTATCCTAACGCGCTTTTAAGAAAATTTGCCGATCAACTCGCCGGTAACTATGCTTATGTGGTAATGGATAATGAAGCGGGTATGGAGCACCTGAGCCGCAGGACCACCCAGAATATCGATTTGCTCCTGATAGTATCCGACCACTCAGTAAAAGGTGTCCGGACGATAGCCCGGATAATGGGACTGGTTGATGAACTTAAACTGGTGGTAAAGAAGCAGGTTGTGATTATCAATTTCGCTCCTGAAGAACTTGCTTCAATGGTTAAAGATGAACTGGAGAAGCTGGGTATTGAGTCACCGATTTTAATACCAAGGGATGAAGAAATATACCAGTTCGACCTTGAAGTCAGGCCTCTGGTGGAATTACCCGATACATCGAAAGCGGCAATGGCTGTCGAAAATATCATGGACGAACTGGTCTCAACCAAAAAGGTAGAAGTCTAATGCTTAAAGAAAGGGGTAGATAGATGACAGCAGAACTGATAAAGGGCGCAGAGGTCGCCAAGCAGATTAGGGAAGAGCTCAAACAGGAGATTGCCGATTTGAAGGCAAAGCATAACGTCGTGCCCGGTCTGGTTACCGTTCTCGTCGGTGCCGACCCGGCATCACAGGTCTATGTAGGCTCCAAGGAGAGAACCTGCGGAGAACTGGGGATCTATTCGGAGCGGTATGACCTGCCGGAAGAAACATCCCAGGAAGAGCTGATGAAGCTCATCGATAAGCTCAATAAAGAACCGAAGATTAACGGTATTCTGGTACAGCTACCCCTGCCAAAGCACCTCAATGAAGAGGAAGTCCTGTACGCGATTGACCCGAATAAGGACGTAGACGGGTTTCATCCGGTAAATGTGGGCAAGCTGATGATTGGCGAGCCGAATTATCTGCCCTGCACACCGGCCGGTATCCAGCAGCTTCTCATACGGTCCGGCACCCCGATTGAAGGTGCTGAAGTTGTTGTGGTCGGTAGAAGTAATATCGTCGGTAAACCCATAGCCAACATGCTTCTTCAAAAGGCACCGGGAGCCAACGCTACGGTTACCATCTGCCATACCAGGACTAAAGATATGGTATTTCACACAAAGAGAGCCGATATACTCATCGTGGCTGCCGGTAAACCCAAAGCAGTCACGGCGGACATGGTAAAAGAAGGAGTCGTTGTTATCGATGTCGGCGTGAATGAAATCGGGAAGACGGCGGAAGGAAAAAGAATCCTCGCCGGTGATGTCGATTTTGATTCGGTTAAAGAGAAAGCAAAGGCTATCACCCCCGTCCCCGGAGGTGTTGGCCCGATGACCATAACCATGCTTATGATGAATACTGTAAAAGCGGCAAAACTGGCTGCCGGACTAGCATAAAAGGGAGGGTATCATTATGGAATATAAAGTTAAGAAAGTAAGCGCTCCGGGAAGAGATGAGGTGGAATTACTGGGAGAGACCTTCGAGGAAGGTGTGCCTGAAGATGAGGGGCTTGGAAAGTGGAGGCAGAAACTTGGCTCCAGAGAAGACAAGCTGAAGTATCTACAAAACGGTGAGAGATACTGGTACAGTGACGACTGGTACGGCAGTGAGAAGAGGAGGAATCCGGCGTAATACCGGTTATATGTTTAGTAAGTAACCTTTGTTAAGGGAGGTAAATATGGCAGTAGAGATTCCTAAGACATCATATAGCGGGAAAATCAAAGGGGTAACACTGGGTAAAGGAAGTAATGCTGTGCCGGTTGGTGGGGAGACATCTTACCCCTTTTATCTTTTTGAAGGCGAGATGCCCAACATACCAAGAATCGCCATGGAGGTCTGGGACTGCCCGCCCGATAACTGGGCGGAAGCAGCCCTTGAGCCTTTTGCCGGGGTGACGGATGACCCTGTCGCCTGGGCTAAGAAATGCATCGGTGATTATGGTGCCGAGATGATTGCCCTGGAGATGATAAGTACAGACCCTAACGGGATGGACCGGCCGGCCGATGAAGCCGCCGCAATAGTCAAGAAGGTATCGGATGCTATAGATGTCCCGTTGATTGTCTGGGGCACGGCAGACCACGATAAAGATACCGAGGTCCTGAGACAGGCGGCAGAGCTGGTACAGGATAAAAGCCTGATTATGGGACCGGTCGAAGAAGCGGACCATAAGAGGATAGGGGCAGCGGCTCTTGCTTATCACCATACCGTGATTGCCTCGACCCCTATAGATATAAACCTTGCCAAACAGCTTAATATATTGCTGGGGAATCTGGGAGTGACCGACGAATCGATTATTATTGACCCTACGGTCAGCGGTATCGGTTACGGTATCGAGTACTGCTATTCGGTAATGGAGAGGATGAGGATGGCAGGGTTGACGCAGCAGGATGATAAACTCCAGTTTCCGATAATCTGTAACATATCCAAAGAAACGTGGAAGACAAAGGAAGCGAAGCTATCTGAAGAAGAAGACCCGACTCTGGGAAATCCTAAGAATAGAGGCATTTTACTGGAAGCAATGTCGGCTACCGTGTTATTACTGGCCGGTGGCGATATTCTAATAATGAGACATCCTGAAGCAATAAAACTGGTTAAGGAAATGATAGCCGAATTAACGGCTTCATAGATTAAGAATTGGGAGGAAGATGAATAAAATGGCAGATAACGAGAATGAAGCAAAAAGTATCGACCAGGGTAGTGTGGAGCTGATAGAGAAGGCGATTAAAGACGGAGTTAATACCGTCTTCGAAAGGGCAGATATGATGAAGCCCTGCCCGATTGGTTCTGTCGGCAGTTGCTGTAAGAACTGCAGTATGGGGCCCTGCCGGGTACCTCTGGCTAAAGGTAAAGAGGAAACGCCGGAAGAGAAGCTGAAGAGACGGGGTATCTGCGGCGCTACCGCGGAGACTATCGCAGCTCGTAATTTCATCCGTATGGTTGCCGGCGGAGCGGCGGCTCACTCCGACCACGGACGGGGAGTAGCCGAGTTGTTTGTGGCGGTAGCGAAGGGAGAAGCCCCCGGATACGAGATTAAGGATGAGCAGAAACTGCTGCAACTGGCTCTGGACTGGGGTGTCGAGATTGGCGACCGTACCAACAATGAGATAGCCACCGATATCGGTAGAATCGCCCTGGCAGAGTTCGGCCAGCAGGAAGGTGAGGTTATAACCACAAGGAAGGCACCCCTGAAGCGCCAGGAGTTATGGCGCCAGCAGGGTGTCATGCCACGGGGTATAGATAGAGAAATTGTTGAAATAATGCACCGGACTCACATAGGTGTTGACCAGGACTACCGGAACCTGCTCAAACAGGGTGTCAGGGCATCGATAGCCGACGGCTGGGGCGGCAGCATGATTGCCACCGAGCTTCAGGATATCCTGTTTGGTACTCCGGCGCCTGTTATGGGTACGGCAAACCTGGGCGTACTTAGCGAGGACGAGGTGAACCTTGTCATTCACGGCCATGAGCCGTTGCTGTCTGAGATGATTGTAGCGGTTTCTCAGGAACCGGAGATGGTGGAACTGGCAAAATCGAAGGGTGCCAAGGGAATTAACCTTTCGGGTATGTGCTGCACCGCCAATGAGATACTGATGCGTCACGGTGTGGGCATAGCCGGGAACTTCCTGCAGCAGGAGCTGGCGATAGTAACCGGAGCCGTAGAAGCTATGGTGGTGGATGTCCAGTGCATTATGCAGTCCATTACCACCGTAGCCGAGTGCTACCATACCAAGATTATCACTACTGCAGCCAAGGCAAAGATTCCCGGTGCTTTACATATTGAGTTTGACGAGCATAATGCCATAGAGTCAGCCCGGACTATAGTTAAGGCTGCTATTGAAAACTACCCCAATCGCAAAGGGAATATCTACATTCCTGATAATAAGACTGACCAGATTGCCGGTTTTAGCCACGAGACCATCAACTACCTCCTCGGCGGAGTGTTTCGTGCTTCCTACCGGCCGCTGAATGACAATATCATTAACGGTCGAATCAGGGGAGTAGCCGGTGTTGTCGGTTGCAACAATGCCCGGACCAAGCATAACGAAGGGCATGTAGCAATGGTTAAAGAGCTGATAAAGAATGATGTACTTGTTATTACGACCGGCTGTAACGCAATCGCCTGTGCCGAAGCCGGACTGATGGTTCCAGAAGCGGCTAAGGAGTTCGCCGGTGAAGGGTTGGCTGAAGTCTGTGAGGCCGTGGGTATCCCGCCGGTACTGCACATGGGTTCATGTGTTGACAACAGTCGAATCCTGATAGCGGCTACTGCTATGGTTAAGGACGGTGGTCTAGGTGATGACATCAGTGACCTGCCGGTAGCAGGTGCCGCACCTGAGTGGATGAGCGAGAAAGCAATCTCAATCGGCCAGTACTTTGTCGCCTCGGGTGTGTACACCGTATTCGGCGTAACCTGGCCCACCACCGGCAGCAAAGAAGTAACCGACTTCCTGTTCAAAGAGATGGAAGAGCTGTACGGCGGGATGTGGGACTTCGAGCCGGACCCGATTGAAGGTGCGAAAAAGATGATTGCTCATATCGATAAGAAGCGTAAAGCTCTGGGTATCGATAAAGCGAGAGAAAGAATCCTTTATGACATGGAGATGCGGCGGGAGCTGGATAAGGTGTAAATGTCATGACAGATATAGAAAAAAGGGAGGGCTAAAGAGAAATGTCTAAAATTATCGCTTCAGCGGCTATCAGAGGGGCTCATAAAATCGTAGGCCAGGCTGAAGAAACGTGGCAGAAAGCTATGGATAAATACGGGGCTAACGAGCCTGTCGGTTTTCCCAATACTGCTTACTATCTGCCGGTCATTTACGGAATGCTGGGCATACCGGTAGAGAAACTCGGTGACATGGAGCAGGTGCTTGAACGGTGTAAGGCATTATTACCTCCACCGGTTAGAGAGACCCATCCGCTTCCTTATCTGGCACCGGCTCTCGATGCTGGAATGGCAACCTTTTTTGCCGAGGAAATCATTGAGGCAATAAGGTATCTGGAGGAACCGGATTTCTATACCAAGCAGGAAGATATTACCGAAGATAATATCTGGCTTGGCGCCGCTGACGATGTCATCCTCAGAAAGAGGGGTATTGAGTTTGTTGACGGTACTGCGCCTGGATTTGCTGCCATCCTTGGCGCCGCGCCGACCAGCGAAATTGCGGCGCAGATTGCCCAGGAATTACAGCAGAAGAACCTGTATGTCTTTATGGGGGGTGAGTATAACGGAAAGAGATTTGCCGATCAGCTTTTGGAAGCCGGTGTGCAAATCGGATGGCCGACTCGTCTGGTTTCTTTCGGCCCCGATACCAGTGCTACAGTATTTGCTGCTGGCTTTGCCATCAGAGCGGGTTTTTCATTCGGTGGCATTGGGCCCGGAGAGTACAGGAAACATCTTATATATAACAAGGACCGTATCTTTGCATTCGCGCTACCACTGGGATATGTTACTGATGAATGGTATGCTAACGCCGCCGGAGCAATAAATTTTGGTTTTCCCGTGATAGCTGATACCCCTATACCAGAAGTCTTACCTACAGGAATCTGTACCTACGAGCATGTTGTCTCGAATATCCCCCATGACCAGCTTGTCGCCAAGGCGGTAGAGGTCAGAGGCCTGAAGGTTTCGGTGTCCGAGGTTCCAGTCCCAGTGGCTTTCGGTCCTGCCTTTGAGGGAGAAAGGGTTCGTGGCGATGATATCTATCTTGAATGCGGTGGTGGCAGGACTGCAATGGTGGAATGGGTTACCAGCAAGCAGATGGATGAAGTAGAGGACGGGAAGATTGAAGTGATTGGGCCCGAGGTAACCGATGTTGAAGCCGGTTCCAAATTACCTCTGGCTATAGTCGTTGAAGTTGCCGGTAGAGAGATGGAGGAGGACTATGAGCCTATCCTTGAGCGGCAGATTCACCATCTTATTAACTACGCTCAGGGTTCGATGCACATCGGGCAGAGGGATATAGCTTGGTGGCGATTAAGCAAACAAGCAGTGGGGAAAGGCTTCAAGATATCTCATATCGGTACCCTTCTCCATGCCAAGCTTCATCAGGATTTTGGTAGAATATTCGATAAGATGCAGGTCATGTTATACACTGAAGAAGACAAGGTGCAGAATATAATAGAGCAGGCGAAGGCCACTTATGCCGCTCGAGATGCCAGAATCGAGGGTATGACCGATGAAACCACTGACACATACTACTCTTGTACCCTGTGTCAGTCCTTTGCACCAAACCATGTTTGTGTAATAACCCCGGAAAAAACCGGGCTTTGTGGTTCATATAACTGGATGGACTGTAAGGCTGCCTACGAAATCAATCCTACCGGACCCAATCAACCGGTGGAGAAAGGTGAAATCCTTGATGCCAAGTTCGGGCAGTGGAAGGGAGTCAATGAGTTTATCTACAAGGCTTCCCGTGGTGCCCTGGACCATTATAACATGTACAGTATAGTGAATGACCCATGGACAACCTGCGGCTGCTGCGAGTGTGTTGCTGCCATCCTGCCTATGTGTAACGGCGTAATGACGGTAAACCGGGAGTTTACCGATATGACCCCTTGCGGGATGAAGTTCAGTACCCTTGCCGGAACTGTAGGTGGTGGTATCAGTACCCCCGGCTTTATCGGGCATGGCAAGTATAATATTTGCCAGAAGAAATTCATTAGTGCTGACGGTGGTCTTTTGAGAATGGTCTGGATGCCCAAGAGTCTTAAGGAGGAAATCGGCGACCGTATTAAGGCAAGGGGTGAGGAACTGGGTATTCCCGACCTGCTGGACATGATTGCCGATGAGACAGTGGGCGTTACCGAGGAAGAGATTCTTCCGTTCCTTGAGGAGAAAGGTCACCCTGCTATTACCATGGACCCATTACTAGGATAGAGAAATAAGTTTCCGGGCTGAGGTTGGATGGATGTTGAAGATGTCACATTTATCCCTGTCATAAATGATACCCGGAGAGGGAGTACGAGAATGGCGCTTACCGGAATAGAGATTTTTAAGTTGTTGCCCAAGACAAACTGTAAGGAGTGTGGCGTGCCCACCTGCCTTGCCTTTGCCATGGCTCTAGCTGCTGGGAAAGCAGAATTAAGTGATTGCCCCTATGTTTCCGAGGAAGCAAAGGAAAAACTGCAGGAAGCATCAGCACCTCCAATCAGGGCAGTAACTATTGGCGTTGGTGATACGGCAGTGAAGGCCGGCGGCGAGACGGTGATGTTCCGCCATGAAAAAAGATTTGAAAACCCTCCCGGTCTGGCTATTCTTGTGAAAGATAGCATGGATGATGCCGAGGTTGATGCCAGGCTGAAGAAATTCAAAGAGCTGCAGTATGAAAGGGTCGGTCTTCATCTCCGCCCTGAGCTGGTAGCGGTAAAGGACGAATCCGGTGATGCCGCTAAATTCGAGGCACTCGCTGGTAAAATAGTCCAGAACAGTGATGCGGGTATTATCCTGTTGAGCGAGAACCCTGATATACTGGCAGCCGGACTGAAAGCCTGCGCCGATAAAAAACCGCTGCTTTACGCCGCTACCAAGGACAACCTTGATAAAGTGGCTGCCCTGGCAAAAGAGAATTCTTGTCCGGTAGCGGTGAAAGGTTCCAATCTGGACGAAGCTGCTGAATTGACTGCCAAACTAGGTGAGGCAGGGATAAATGATATTGTTATCGATTCCGGGGCTAGAACGGTAAAGCAGGCGTTTCAGGACCAGGTAATCATCAGGGGTTCCGCTCTGATGAATAAATACAAACCGCTGGGTTTTCCCACGATTTCCATTCCTTCGGAAATGACCGATAACCCGATGAAGGAAGCGGTGATAGCTTCTATGCTTATAGCAAAATACGCCGGTATAGTGGTGCTCTCCGATTTTCAGGGAGAGAGCCTGTTCCCTCTGCTTGTGGAGAGGCTCAACATTTACACCGACCCTCAGCGCCCGTTAGCTACCACCGAGGGAATATATGAAATTGGTACGCCCGGCGAAAATTCTCCGGTGCTCATTACGACTAATTTCTCGCTGACATACTTTCTTGTCTCCGGTGAAATAGAATCAAGCAGGATTCCGAGCTGGCTTCTGGTTATGGATACCGAGGGGCTTTCAGTAATGACTGCCTGGGCAGCAGGCAAGTTTGTAGCTGATGCTATCGCGCCATTCGTCAAGAAGAGTGGTATTGAAGACAAGGTTAAACATCGCAAGTTAATAATACCGGGATACGCCGCTGCCGAAAGTGGCGGTCTGGAAGAGGAGTTGCCTGGTTGGGAGGTTCTGGTTGGCCCAAGGGAAGGTTCGCAAATTACAGCTTATCTAAAAGGATGGAGTCCATAAGGAGGTAAAGATGATCCTTATTGCGGAAAGCATTAATATTATGTCCAAGACTCTCGGTCCGGCAATGAGGGAAAGGAACCCTACACCTATTCAGGAAATGGCTAAAGCTGAAGCTGAAGCCGGGGCGGACTACCTTGATTTGAACATCGGCCCCGCCCGGAGAAACGGGGACGAGTTGATGGATTGGGTAGTAAATACCGTCCAGGAGGTAACAGACCTCCCACTCTCGCTTGATACAACCAATCCGGTGGCTATGGAGGCTGGACTAAAGGTGTGCAAGGGCAAGGTGTTGATTAATTCTATCTCCCTGGTAAGGATGGAAGAAGAGTTGCCATTGGTTAAGAAATATGATGGTGACTTTATCGGGCTGCTATGGGGAAGAGAGGGAATGCCAAGGGATGCTGATGAGAGAGCTATGATAGCCGCCGAAATTATGACTATAGCCAGTGAGATGGGTATCCCTAATGAGCGTATCTGGTTCGACCCCATTGTTACCCCGGTAGTTAATATCGAAGCAAATCAATCCAAGCCGTGTATGGAGTTTATGAGCACACTCGAGGATATTGTTCCAGGGTCTAGATCTGCGGTTGGATTATCTAATGTCTCTAATGGTGCCCCCACTCCCCTCAGGCCTATGCTTAATCGAACTTACGTGATTATGCTGATGAAGTATGGGCTGTACTCAGCAATCGTCGATATCTTTGATACGGAGCTGGTAAAGATAGCCAAGGGTGAGATGCCGGAAATCGTAGACGTCGTTCACAGAGCTATGGACGGCGAGATAACAGACCTTTCGTCATTGAACGAAAAGGAAGCGCAATACGCTAAAACGGTAAGGGTTCTTACCGGCGACTCGTTATACTCTCACTCATGGCTCGAAATTTAACATAAATCATTCACTGCAAAAAAGAGGTGTCCTCATGGTTCAAGAAGTACCAGTAGTGTGGTTAGCAGCGTCTTCTTGCACCGGTTGCAGCATATCGCTGCTGAATTCAGCCAGCCCTTCCATCAAGAATGTGCTGGTTGATGAGGTAATCCCCGGGGTGCACATTAACCTGCGCTTTCATCAGACGGTGATGGCTGGAAACGGTGAACAGGCGATTCAGATTCTGGAAGATACTGCCAGAGAGAAGAAGGGGAGCTATGTTCTGGCGGTTGACGGCTCTATCCCTTCAGGCGACACGGCGGGATACTGTGTTATGGGAGAGAGAAATGGCCGCCCGGTAACTCTGGAAGAACGGCTGGAAGAACTGGCAAAAGACGCGCTGGTAATCCTGGCGGTTGGTACATGTGCTTCCTTCGGTGGAATCCCGGCGGCTGCACCTAATCCCAGCAACGCCCGGCCGGTAAGGGAGTTACTCGAAGACAAGGGCATCGATAAGCCTCTGGTGAATATACCGGGCTGCCCTCCACATCCGGACTGGATTGTCGGTACCATAGCCAGTATTTTGCTGAACGGTTTGCCCAAAGCTGAGGACCTTGATGATAATCTCAGACCGCTGGCTTTCTACGGCAAACTGATACATGAGAATTGTCCCCGCCGAGCTTATTTCGATGAAGGCAAATTTGCCAAAAAACCCGGTGACGAGGGGTGTTTATACGAACTCGGTTGTAAAGGTCCGATAACCTATGCGGACTGTCCTATACGACGCTGGAATAACGGCACGAACTGGGTTATAGGTGCCGGGTCGCCCTGCCTGGGGTGTACCCAGCCCGAATTTCCAAATCTGCCTTTTTACCAGAAGCTGGTTGACGTTGAACTGCCGGTAATCGGTGCTTACTGGACGGGTGAAGAGGAGGACGAATAGTGACGAAGATAGTCATTGACCCGATGACCAGAATCGAAGGTCATCTTAAGATTGAGACAACGGTTGAGGACGGAGTCGTAAAAGACGCTCGCAGCACCGGTAATCTGTTCCGGGGCATTGAGCTTATCCTGCGGGGTAGGGACCCGAGAGACGCTCAGGTCATAACCCAGCGGATATGCGGAGTTTGCCCGCAGTCGCACGGCGTAGCAGCGGCTTTAAACCTGGATAGCGCATTCGGTATCGCCGGTCAGATACCGGATAACGGGCGGATAATCCGCAACCTTATCCAGGGAGCCCACGTTGTTCAGGACCATATCCTGCATTTCTATCACCTGGCTGCTCTCGATTACGTGGATGTGACCGATGTGGCGAAATATGATGGAAAAGATTCCGAGTTGAACTCGGTTAAAACATTTATTGAACGCGGCGAACTGGGTCCTTTTGTACCCCGGTACGAGGGCGACTACAGACTGCCGCCGGAAGTGAACCAGATGGCGACTGCCCACTATATACAGGCGCTTGAAATCAGGCGTATCGGACATGAGATGGTCAGTATCTTCAGCGGTAAAATACCCCATAGTGTCGGCATTATGCCCGGCGGAGCCACCTGTACCCCCTCGATAGATATGATAACTTCCTACCTGTGGAAACTGAGAACAGTGCAGGACTTCATCAATAACGTATATATTCCGGATGTCCTGGCGGTAGCCGGAGCCTATCCCGACTATACTGAGATCGGGACTGGATGTAAAAATCTCCTGTCTTACGGGCAATATGACCTCGAGGGCGGAGAGCCGGATGTCACGAAACAGAAGAGATTGTATATACCCGGGGTTACTTCTGCCGACCTGAAACCGGGGAAACTGGATGTCGATAAGATAGCCGAATATGTAACGCATTCCTGGTACGAAGACTATCCGGGAGCGAAGCATCCTTCCGTGGGAGAGACCAAACCGAACCAGGACAAAGAAGGAGCTTATTCCTGGGTTAAATCTCCGCGGTATGATGGCAAGGTGTACGAAGTCGGACCCCTGGCGAGGCTGGCTGTTAATTATGCCAACGGTGACCCTGTGGTGAAAGAGCTAGTAGATTCTGCTCTTGCCCAGTTGAAGGCTCCGCTTGCGGCTCTCTTCTCGGTTATGGGCAGGCACCTGGCACGGGCTTTATGCGCCAAGCTGACCGCTGATAATCTTGAGAAATGGGTACTGGAAGTGAAACCCGGAGAGCCTACTTATATCGACAATGAAATCCCCGAAGAAGCTACCGGCTTCGGCCTGACGGAAGCCGCCCGCGGCGCTCTGGGACACTGGATAGAGATAAAAGGCTACAAGGTAGATAACTACCAGTGTGTTGTGCCCACCACCTGGAATGCTTCACCCAGGGATGAAAACGGAAATCCGGGTCCCATCGAGCAGGCGATAATCGGGACTAGAATAAGAGACAAAGATAATCCGTATGAGATAGTACGCATCGTTCGTTCCTTTGACCCCTGTCTGGCCTGCGCTATCCACTAGATATTCAGGTGATGGTGTCAGGATGAGTTAATGAGCTGTCCGGACTTTTAAGGAGGAAAGATGATTCTTTCGAGACAAAAACCACTGGAAGAGATACTGGAATACCTGAATGGAGAGAAGAAGGTCTTCCTGTTAGGTTGTAACGGTTGCGCCCAGGCTTCCGGTACCGGTGGTCCCGAGCAGGTGGAGGAGATGAAAGCCAGGCTGGAAGAAGCCGGCAAGGAAGTTACCGGAAGCGACGTGATTGATTTTCTCTGTAATAAAGCCCTGATAAAGTCGAGGCTGAGAAATAAGATAAAAGAAATCGAGGCAGCCGATTCTATACTGGTTATGACGTGTGGTATCGGTATCCAGGCGACAGCCGCCTCAGTCAATAAGGTCTGCCACCCCGCCTGTGATACGGTCAACCTGGGTGGCAGCCGGGGAGAATGGGTAGGGAGCGAGAGATGTATGGAGTGCGGCGAATGCCTGCTTGAATACACCGGAGGAATATGTCCTTTGACTGCCTGCACCAAGGGTCTAACAAATGGCCAGTGTGGAGGCGCATCTCATGGGAAATGCGAACTCAGCCCGGAAAGAGACTGCGGCTGGGAACTGATTTATAAGAGGCTGAAAGACCTGAACAGGCTGGATATACTGAAGAAATTTATTGCACCCAAAGACTACAGCAAGATGGTGCCTGAACCCGGATTGATGTCCACATCCCGCTGGGCGCTGGAAAAGACTGACGCAAAAGAAGGGTCCTGATATGAGCTTGCGTTCAACCTTAGAAAAAGGAGAATTCGCTATTACCTGTGAAGTTGGCCCGCTTAAGGGGACCGATACAGTAGAAATAGCTGAAGCAGCCGAACTCCTGCGGGGAAGAGTCCACGCGGCTAATGTTACCGACCAGCAGAGCTCGGTAATGAGGCTGGGCTCAATGGTTACCAGCTATCTGATAAAAGAAAAAGGACTCGAACCGATATTCCAGATGACATGCAGGGACAGAAACCGGATAGCGTTACAATCGGACCTTCTGAGTGCCAGCGTACTGGGAATCGAAAACGTGCTGGCTATCACCGGCGACCTCCCTTCCCTGGGTGACCATCCCCAGGCGATGGCTGTTTATGACCTGGATTCGGTACAGCTCCTCTGGGTAATAGGACGGTTGAATGAAGGTTACGATATGGTGGGTAACGAGCTTAAAGGTAAGACCAGCTTTTTCCCGGGAGCGGTGGTTAATCCCGGAGCGGATACCGATACTGCTCTCGATTTCCAGATTCTAAAATTGGAGAAAAAAATAGAAGCCGGTGCCAGGTTTATTCAAACCCAGGCAATTTATGACGTAGACTCATTTGCTAGATTTATGAAGAGGGTGGAGGGATTCAAAGTACCTATCCTGGCCGGTATAATACCTTTGAAATCAGTCGGTATGGCACGCTTCATGAATAAGAGTGTTGCCGGTGTCTTCGTACCGGAAGAACTGATTAAAAAGATGGCTGACGCCGAGAATAAGGCCGAGACCGGGATACAGATTGCAGCAGACCTGATTAAAGGGCTTAAGGATGTCTGCCGGGGCGTGCATATTATGGCTATCGGCTGGGAAAAAAGAGTGCCCCAGATACTCGAGGCCGCCGGACTTTAGTAGAGTCCCGTTACCGGATGGAAAATAAACGTATTAAAGTACCAGAGTACAAGAATTACGAATATTCCCTCGAGCAAGCCTATAATATTGTCCGTGATAAACTGCTGAAGATAGAAGACATCGAACAGCAGTGTAAAGAAAGTGACAGCCAGTACCGGCAGGCAGGTTCATCTAAAATAATCGGTATCCGGTACCTGAGCAGGCTGTATGAGCTGGTACTGCCGGATATCGAGATTACACCGGCGGACTCCACCGAGGAAGTCCCTTTAAGAGAAAAAGTACTCATCCTCCACTACTTTACACAGGCAAAGGGCACCCCGCTTTCCGGAGAGCTAATCACTTTCAGAGAACTGCCGGAAGGAAAGGTTTATTTGCCCACGTTTCTAAAAAGAACCGTTAAACCTCTTGAAGATAACTTCGGCAAAGAACCTCACCGCCTTGTGGAAGTCAGCGAGGCGCTGGGTGGTATAGAGACGGATTATGGGGATACGGCGGTAACACTCAATCCTTTCAGCCGCGTTCCTTTAACTATAGTCCTCTGGCACGGTGATGAAGAGTTCGAACCCAAGGGGAACATTATTTTCGATGCCAGTATAACCGACTACCTCTCGACGGAAGATATAACAGTGGTTAGCGAGATTATTGCCTGGAAACTGGTAAGGCGATTGCGAGAGGTCTGAGAGTTCTCAATCCGGAGAGGTCGGCGGAAATCGCTCCTTTTTATCCTGAAGAATCGCGGGGTACTGTAATATCCACACTAAAAATATCACGTTAATTTTAGCGAGTATATGGAAATAACATCGATTATTCTGGCCGGCGGGAAAAATCTGCGGCTGGGAAGAAGCAAAGCCCTGGAAGTTATCAATGGTAAGAGTCTCGTTGAACGGGTTATAGAGCGGCTCGCACCGCTTTCCAGCCGGATTCTGGTTGTAACCTCTGGGGAACAGTTCGAACTCCCGGGTAACCATCCGGCGGAAATATTTGAAGATGTATATCCTGAAAGGGGACCTATCGGAGGCTTGTACACCGGCTTGATGGCTTCGAAATCGCAGACGAATATCGTCGTCGCCTGTGATATGCCCTTTCTGAATACGGAGTTGTTGAGTTACATGGTCGGTCTATCGAGTGACTTCGATGCGGTTGTGCCACGGGTGGAAAAAGGGATGATAGAGCCGCTTCACGCCGTGTATTCCAGTAATTGCCTGAGTACAATTGGAAAACAAATGGAGAATAACCATTTGAGTATCCATGCTTTTCTCGATAAGGTACATGTCAGGTATATAGAGCGGACGGAAAGCGAAAAACTGGACCCGCAGCTATTATCCTTCTTTAACATAAACTACCAGTCAGACCTCGACCGGGCTATCGACCTGGCCGAGAAATACGGGATTTAACGAAGTAATCTTTTTCTGAATATCATTATTTCCACGCTATATCACCGGTAACGCTTTTATGGTTGACAGTTGTCCAATATATCGCTATAATGTGGACTACTGACACACGGTTCGGGGGTGCGTTATCTATAGTGTCCTCTTGGTGGGAGATAAGCCTTTCTTCGGGTCTATAATCACCTATACCTTGATTAAAGCAGACCTCGAAGTAAACGGGGTTTCAGATTACTCCGAAGCTGTATCGAAGTTGGGTGAGTCCAGACACGACATTGCTATAATAAAACTGGATACGCTATCGGCAGACGACCTGGAAGCTTGTTCTTTTTTACATAACAAATTTAATATCCCTGTTATTATACTGGGAAAGGAACAGGGTGATTGGGTCTGGGAAAAAGCCGTAGAAGCGGGGGTCGACCATTACGTACAGGAGCCAGTTAGCGGAGTCGAATTAGCAGCAAGAATCAGGGCTATATTAAGGCGTTACAAAAAAGACTGATCTACAATAATCCGTTCTCTTTATTCTGTTTTCCTCTACACATTTGTAGCTGTTTTCAATGTCAAATTAGTTTCAGGCGTGTCTTAAATCAATATCCCCGTATTTCCTTGATATTTATACTTGAATCAATTAGCATGGTATTAGAAGTTTATTTTTATGATAGAGAGCGCTTCACTATTAGCCGCTACTGGTATCGCCTTTGTTGCCGGACTGGTAAGCTTCCTTTCACCCTGTGTGTTACCTCTGGCGCCGGTATATCTCGCCAGCCTTGCCGGGCCCGGGGTGCTCGATGCCGGGACTAAGAAAAAACGGCTTCCTATATTCCTTCACTCCCTGAGCTTCGTAATTGGATTAACCATAATATTTAGTCTCTGGGGTGCTGGAGCGGGACTTATCGGTTCCGTCCTTGCCGCTTACACTGCGGTAATACGACAGGTAGTAGGTATTCTACTTATACTTTTCGGTTTAGTTATGCTGGCGGCGTTAAAGATTCCCTGGCTGAACTATGAAAGGCGGCTTGCCCCTTCTCTGGGTACCACCAGCGGTTATCTGCGGTCATTCTTAACGGGGAGTATATTTTGCTTTGCCTGGACTCCGTGCCTGAGCTGGCAGATGACGGGTATTCTCTCCCTGGCGGGAAGTACCGGAACGGTATGGCGCGGCACCTATCTGCTGGCGATATATTCTCTGGGTCTGGGAATCCCGTTTTTGCTAATGGGCGCAGCTTTCGATATTATCGCGCCTTTGCTGAGAAAAATAGGCCGATACTCGAACTGGATCTATATTATCAGCGGCCTGTTGCTTATCACGCTGGGGATTCTTATCCTGACCAATAATATGAACTGGTTTTTAGGTGTGATTTAAAGGTACAATCATACTGGAGGGTCCGAATAATGAAAAAATTGCCGGGTATAGTATTATTGCTGGTACTGGCTTTTATGTTGCTGTTTGCGGGGTGTACCGATGAGGGAGGGGGGGTGGCACCCAAGGTTGGTTTGCGGGCACCCGACTTCCAGTTGCAGGATATGTCCGGGCAGACTGTTTCCCTGAGCGATTTCCGCGGAAAACCGGTGTTACTGAATTTCTGGGCGACCTGGTGCGGTCCATGTCGCGGTGAAATGCCGTATATGGAACAGGTATATAGAGAGTGGAAAAGCCTGGGACTGGTGTTATATGCCGTTAATATCGGCGAGAGTGCCTCGCAGGTCAGCGATTTCCTGGATTATTACATTCTGACCATGCCAGTCCTGCTCGATACCGGACAGGCGACAGCCACAAAATATGGTATAACCGGTATCCCTACTACCTACTTTATCGATAAGGATGGTATAATTCGGGGGAAGGTAATCGGGGCTTTCCCGGATAAAGAAAGTATCGAGCCATATATTCGAGAGATAGTCCGATAATTGGTGTGCAAGCTGTAAAACTAAGGTGTGAAATGAAGGAGGTTGGAGTATGGGGGATGCTTTTAACGAAGCATACGGGATAGTCCAGTGTAAGGAGTGTCCCTGGTATAAGTCCTGCGTAATGCCGATGAAATTCACGGCGGAGGATATCCGCCGGCAGATAGAATCGTCACCGGGGATGAATGCCTCAGCGCAGGCTGATCTGGGTATAGAAAACCTGCTGTCCAGCATGGCGTCCGCCGCCCAGAACTCGTTACTGGAGGGCTGTCCCATCTTTATCGAACGTCTACGGGCAAATCCGGACCTTGCCCAGCGTATAAAGCAGATGATGCAGAACTGGGCAAAAGAAGAGTAACGGCGCCGTTACAGAATTCCTGTATATGAATAATACGAATAGATACGGTGGGGAGTAGTGTCTGAAGATACCGATATAAAAAAGAAACAACTGGCTGAACTGCAGGAGCGCCGCGAAAAAGTGGAGGAAATGGGCGGAAGCGACCGCGTGGAAGCGCAGAAGAAGAGAGGCAAGCTGACGGCGCGGGAACGGATAGACGCTCTGCTGGATAAAAACACCTTCCGCGAGACCGGTATGTTCGCTAAAAGCAGGGGGGCGGTTGCCGATATTCCGGCTGACGGCGTGATTACCGGCTACGGTAAAATCGACGGCAGAAAGGTGTATGTATACTCGCAGGACTTCACCAGCACCGGCGGCACGCTGTCCGAAATACACGCTCAAAAGATATGTACCATACTGGACAGCGCCATGAAGACAGGCTGTCCGGTAATCGGTATGAACGATTCCGGCGGTGCAAGGATTCAGGACGGCGTGGATGCCCTCGCCGGTTACGGGAAGATATTTTTCAGAAACACGATGGCTTCCGGAGTTATCCCCCAGATATGCACTATCCTGGGACCGAACGCCGGAGGCGCCGTTTATTCTCCGGCTCTGATGGACTTCATATTCATGGTAAAAGGCATAAGCTTCGCCTATATCACCGGACCGCGGGTTGTCCAGTCCGTAATGGGACAGGAAGTGAGTGATGAGGAACTGGGCGGCGCTACGGTTGCGCAGAAAAAAGCTGGTGTCGCTTCCCGCTCCGAGAACAGTGAAGAAGAGTGTTTTCAGAACATCAGGGAACTGCTTTCATATCTGCCGTCGAACAACCGGGAGAAACCTCCCAGGGTCGACTGGGGAGATAAGCCCGACCGTACCGATGATTCCCTATTCGATGTTGTTCCGGCGGCTCCGAACAAGCCCTATGACATGCACAAGATAATTGCCAGTGTTTTCGACCAGCGGAAAGAGGGACTTAACTATTTCGAGCTGTTCCCCATGTTCGCTACCAACATCATAACCTGTTTCTCCAGGCTGGATGGGTGGACGGTGGGCATAATAGCCAACCAGCCGATGTCGAAGGCGGGATGCCTGGATATCGACGCCAGCGACAAGGCGTCCCGGTTTATCAGGTTCTGCGATGCTTTTAACATACCGATTATCAACCTGGTCGATG
>CAZCMK010000008.1:0-18801 GCA_964499775.1 uncultured Dehalococcoidales bacterium
AATGTTTATATGAATAGCAACAGCAATTCAAAATACTTGACGTATATATGTATCCCACGTATAATCCAGACTAGAAAGGAGGCAAGCGGTCGGTTCACCAACCGGTAACTAGCTTGTTCCTAAGCGAACTTCTAAGCAGCGGGTCGGGGGTTCGAATCCCTCCAGGGACGCCAGTTCAGGCTCAAGCAGAGGCTAGCTTAATCCTCTAAAAAAGCGGGTAAAACCCTCCGAAAAATACAACAAGAACCGCCGATTCGTCAAAAAATACAAGATTAAAGAGACCCACTGCCTTTCAGGCAGTGGCTGGAGGATTAAGATGATAGCCTGCCGGTTAAGATAGAGGAGAAAGCCGCTAGCGTAGTCGAAACAGGATAATGACCATGAATACAAAAACAGTCATAACAGGCATTCCAGGATGTATCGGTCATATACTTTACGAGAATCTTAAAGACAGATGGGAAATATCCCGCCTGACCAGGACAACCTTGGCTGCTAAGGGGAGAAACCAAAAGGCCATTACCTGGTATGCCAATAGCCTTAGGTTACCGGTTCATATTTCGTCTTTTGTGCTGGTTTTTTCAAGTAACGATAAATTTATGTGACGGGTCTGAACTTGGGTAGTGTAATTTCCTCTGTAACGTCTTCAAAGACCACTTCTACCGGCATGTCTATACTTACATCTTCCGGTTTGCAGTCGATGACATTGGAATAATAACGTATCCCCTCGTCTGTTTCGATAATAGATACAACATACGGTACATCGTTAGCAAAGGCGGGGTTATTACTCCGGCGTACAATTACGTAACTATATACTTTACCTCTCCCGCTGAGTTTGACCCACTCGGATTCCATATGGTAACAGTGAGGGCACATTCCACTCGGTGGATAGAATAACTTGCCGCACCCCAGGCACTTCTGGACGCGTAACTCGTGTTGTTTGGTATAATCCCAGAAAGGCTTATTCTCCTCGGTTATTGCGGGTAGAGGTTTGTTAAATCCCTGATTTCTTGCCGTCATCTGGCTATCTCCTTAAAATTACAGTACCGTGGGTCTGTAGAATACCGCCATTACCACTCGCCAGAATATGATGTACATTTTCCAGTTGCCGTTTATCGCACTGTCCCCTCAGTTGCATCACGCCTTCGGTAAGTGGGGTAAATCCCATATAATAGACCTCGGAAAGTAACCCACCGGAGGTGTTTACGGGAAACTCGCCGCCGGGTCCGGTACGACCATTCTTAAAAAAGTCCTTGCCTTCGCCCTTTTGGAAGAACCCGTAACTCTGCAACGTTACTTCTACCGTGTAAGTGAAGCAGTCATATATCTCACAGCCATCAATATCAGCAAGGGTGATATCCGCCATTCTCAGAGCCATTTCTCCAGATGCTTTAGCTCCAGTTGGGCCAGTCATATGGGTAGATTGTTCAACATCCGGCGTATGGTGACTCTGGCCTACACCGGCGATGTATACCGGCGGCTGCTTAAGGTCTCTGGCTCGCTCGGCGGTAGTAACGATATAGGCACGACCGCCATCGCTTACCAGACAGCAATCAGCCCGGCGGAAAGGCTCAGCAACCCAGGGCTCTGCCAGGTAGTCTTCCTTACTCATCGGTTTGTCATAGAAAGTAGCCCGGGGATTAAGGTTTGCCCACTTACGCTGTGCCATAGCTACCTCAGCCCAGGTATCCGGCCCTGTCCCGTATTCGTGCATAGCCCGGCGCGCAGCCAGCCCGTATTCCATATTCGCTCCAAACAACCCGTAGGCTGGCCCGGGACCGCGAGGACCACCACCCATCAAGCCAAATCTACCGGATCTATCGCTCGTCCCATAAAGGCATAACACATAGTTTGCCTGTCCGGTAACTACAGCGAACATAGCGTGAGCAGTAATGCAGGGAGCGGTAGCTCCCATAACATCTTCGTTAGCTAACAATTTGAGATCATCCAATCCCAGCTTCGCGGCAACTGTGTATGATTGTTGCCCTAACGTAGGTTGTATAAGCAGACCATCGATATCGTCTTTTGTCAACCCGGCATCCTCAATGGCAGCCTTAGCAGCTTCCTGCGCAAAGCTCATACTATTTACGCCCGGCACTGTCCCCTGCTTTTCCGTGTATCCCACCCCAACAATCGCCGCTTTGTCACTGAAATCACGTAAATCCATTCGATAAACCTCCACGTATTTGATGGACTGTATGCCCGATTATATAACGATACGACTGGATTACTCCAGTGAAGAATTCTATACCGGAGAGTCTCTTAATCAGTCTTTATTTTTAATCAGCGCTTTACCATCGGAAAAAGAGTTGCCGCATTCATTTCCAACGTAGCAGTATTTTCCACCGGATAAGAAAACCTGGTTGATTTTCTTCATGTCCAGTCTTCCGTCTGTAAGACAATCCTGGTTCACGTAAGTCTCTATTATCTCACCAAAAAACACGTCATAATTAGGCAGGTCAACCACCTTGGCAACCTTACACAACATGTTTGCCGGACATTCCTCAATCATCGGGGCTTTGTCTACTGAGCCATAAAAGATAGTGAAAACATCGGATTTATCCACATCTCTTCCGGAGACCAGACCTACATAGTCCATCTTCTGAACCACATTATCAGAGGGTATATTTACACTGAAATATCCATTTTCTTTTATACCTGCATTTGTATAATGGACTTTATTTATCGAGATATACACCATCGGTGGATTCATCGATAACCCGCCACATTGACCTAAAGTAATGTAATTCGCCTTGCCATTTACTATCGCTCCTACGATTACAGAAGGGCTAATGCCAACACGTGACTGTCCTACCATATTCTTTTCCATTAACAACCTCCATATTTTTCACATATCTAGTATCTTCTGTTGGTGGGATGTTATTTTTACTCGAGAACTCCCGATATCACCAGGTCGGCAACTTCGTCATCAGACAAACCGAGAATTTTCTTCAATACGTACTCGTTGTGCTCCCCGAGTAATGGTGCCCGTTTTAGTTCACAGGGTGCCTTTGATAGCTGGAATGGAGACGCCACGGCATGGTGTTTCCCCAGTTGAGGGTGGTCGAGCTCAGGGAACAGATTCCGGTGACTTGTCTGAAGGTCATGCTCAAGCTGGTCTTCACCTGTCTCTACGACTCCAGCAGGAACACCCATATCCTGCATCCTGATCATTACTTCCACAGCCGGGTATTTAACCGTCCATTCCTCTACCAACCTGTCAAGTTCGTCTTCATTTTCTTTCCTTTTCGAGAGAGTGCTGAACTCTGACTCCTCAGTCCACGCTGGATTCCCGATCACTTTACAAAAATTCTGCCATTCTTCATCATTGGTTACGGCAATAGCGCACCACCTGTCCTCATCCTTGCAACGATAAGAATTCTCGAGTTTCTGCTGGCCGTTACTGTCCAGTAGTCTTTCTGCGGTTAATCCGGCACCCTGCATCTTGTTCATCACTTCTTCCACAGTGAAAGCAGCCGTCCATTCTTCAACCAAATTGCGTAGCTCTTCCTTATTTGACTCTCTCAGTCCACAGGTGCTGAACCTTTGTTCCTTTGTCCACTCCGGGTTTCCGATTACCCCGGTGAATTTCTCCCACTCTTCATTATTTGATATGTTTAACACACACCACCTGGCTTCGTCCAGGCAGCGGTAAGCATTATGTGGAGCAGCATAGTCAGAGCGGTTGCCCATCCTCTCCGCTACCCGGTTATTCACATAGTAATCAAGCATAAGAGGGGTCATAAACTGTAAGCCGGTTTCAAACTGGGAGGTATCTATATACATTCCTTTACCAGTACGCCGCCGGTAAAGGAGAGCGGCAATAAGAATACAGACGTTATACTGAGGCGTGATGAAATCTGTATAAACCCCGAGTTCCGGCGGAGGTCGGTCAGGCCATCCGGTAATATGACTGAAACCCGAAAGGGCGGAAAGCTGGAATCCCCAACCGGAGTGACGGGCATAAGGTCCCGTCTGACCCTGCATACAGGAGCTAAGCATAATAATGTCCGGCTTCACTTTCTTGAGTTCTTCATAGCCCAGCCCGAGTTTATTTATCACTCCACCGGCGAAATTCTCTACCACAATATCAGCCCAGGCAACTATTTTTTTCGCTATCCCTTTACCTCTGGGGTCGGTAAGATTAAGGGTTATTCCCAGTTTACCCGTATTCCACTGGGTAAACTGTAGAGCGAGGTCTGGCTCAGTCGCGGACTTCCTGAACTGGTCCAGATTACTTCTGCCTTCTATCCTGATAACCTGAGCTCCGTAGTCGGAAAGAGTCTTGGTTGTCAGGGGGCCGACAATAACGCGGGAAAAATCACAGACCTTTATTCCATCGAGTAGATTTTTCGTCATTTCTCTTCTCCTGAGTTTATCCCGGTTATATAATTCCGTCCCTTTTAAGTTTCATAAATTTCCCTTCTGAAATACCCAGCTCGCCAATATATATCTCTTCATTATGCTCGCCGATGAGCGGAGCGCGCCGGGACACCTCCGGAGGTGCTTCCGTACTCTTGGCGAAAGGACCGGGGTACGTAATAGCAATGCCCAGCTCGGGGTGTTCCAGCTCTACCCAGTAGTCTCTCGCTGCAAGCTGGGGGTTCCGTGCTATCTCGGCAGTGTCGGACAGTGGGTAAACCTGGGCATTATGCTCCAGCGCCAGTTCAAGCAGTTCCTCCTTGCTATGAGAAAGGAAAAGCTTGCGGGTCGGTTCAGCTATTTTCGCCAGCGTTTCCGGGGGCGTTTGCAGCATGTTAAACGTATCCCAGTCGAACTCTTTTATAAAATCGTCGGCAACTCCTTCGCTCTCCATCCACTTCACAAGCGGTATATTCCAGCGTTTTGCGGAGGCGCCACCCCAGTACATTGCATAGACATAACCGTCCTTGCATTCCCATATCCGTCCCAGAATAGCCTGACGCGCCCCCCGGTGGGACACTTTTTTATCGAAGTCCCAGAACGCCGTTACCCTTTCGGGCGTGCACCTGGTAGCCGAATCATGGATTGAAACATCGATATACTGACCTTCACCGGTCATTTCGCGATGGTAAAGTGCCAGTATTACTCCCTGAGCTGCCTGGCTTCCGCCGTGAAGGTACGTCTGCGGGTGGTGACTTATCCGGACGGGAGGACGGTCGGCATCACCAACAGTATACATATACCCGCCCATAGCCCAGATAACGATATCGGAAACCTTGAAGTCCCTGTAAGGTCCGGTCTGTCCGAAGGGGGTAATAGACGCAAAGATTATACCGGGATTGACCTTCTCCAGCGCCGTATAGTCCAGACTGAGTTTTTTCATGTAGCCCGGTGAGAAGGATTCGATTACAATATCGGCTGTTTTAGCCAGCTTTTTGAATATTTCCTGTCCGGCAAGCGTCTCGATATCAAGGGTAATACCGCGTTTATTGGTATTGAATGCAAACCAGAATAAACTCTTCTCGGGGTCATGCTCATCATGATAGTAAGGACCCAGGTTACGAGCGGAATCGCCGCCTGGTTTTTCAATTTTTATAACATCGACTCCGAGGTCTCCCAGTATCTTTCCGCAGAGAAGCCCTTTTTCATCTGTCAGGTCTAGAGCCCGATATGGGCTAAGCATACCCGAAACATTTTCTTTCTCTGCCATACTTTCTCTTACTAGTAGACTTATTCACCTTTATATTCGGGTTTTCTTTTCTCCATGAAAGCCTTACGGCCTTCGGCGAAGTCTTTGGAAGCAACTACCTTTCCACCGATTTCGCTTTCAAGTGCCAGCCCTTCTTCCAGTGTCATGCTTTCGCCCCTTATCATAGCCTCTTTAACTCCGGCTACTGCCCGGGGAGCCGATTCACATATTTTTTCAGCCCGTTCTTTTGCTTTAGCCATAAGGTCTTGCAGGGGAACGACCTCGTGCACCAGTCTGATATCGAGCGCTTCCTGGGCAGTTATGCGTTTTCCCATTATCATCATCTCTGCCGCCATTCCGAAGGGTATTATACGGGGCAGCCGCTGCGTGCCTCCCCAGCCGGGCATCAAGCCCAGGGTCACCTCGGTCAATCCCAGTTGTGCCGTATCGGCGGCTATTCTAATATCACACGCCAGGGCTATTTCAAGCCCGCCTCCAAGAGCATATCCGTTAATGGCAGCGATAAGTGGTTTCCATAGTTTAAGGCCGCGGACCAGTGTTTCCTGTGGTGCCGGCCTGCTTTCTCTGCCTCCACCTTCACCGGAAGGTCCGGCGCTTCTCAGGTCAAGCCCGGTAGAGAAAGCTCTTTCACCGGCACCGGTTATTATACCCACCCACAGGTTTTTATCATCACGAAAGTCGATTAACTCATCTGTCCATTCCGCCACCGCAGCCGGGCTGAGGGCATTCAATACTTCAGGATTGTTTATGGTGAACGTAGCGATATGACCTTCTTTTTCGTATTCTATCGGCATTATCTGTCTCCCTTCTTACTATTTTTTTGATACCTGACCATGTAAATTTACATAAAATTAGCTTAGGCTTAATGAGTCACATATCGAGTAACTGGGCAACGATTTCACGGTGGTAATCAACATCACCGAAGGAGACTTCCGAGGCTTTAGCCTTCTTGAAATATAGATGCATATCGTGGTCCCAGGTGAAACCTATACCGCCGTGTATCTGGACACCATCGTAAGTGGCGTGCTTGTAAGTCTCGCCGCACCAGGCTTTAGCCATGGATGCCGCTATTGGTATATCAGGATGGTTTTCTGATATTGCCCAGGCTGCGTAGTACATAATCGATGTCGCGCCTTCTACCTCGAGAGCCATATCTGCAAGCTTATGCTGGATAGCCTGAAAACTGCCTATCGGCCGGCTGAAGGCTATTCTCTCCTTGGCATAATCGATAGATGTTTCCAGTGCCCACCGGGCGCCGCCGGTCATCCAGGCTGATTCGGCGACTGCCGCCTCGTTCAGCATTCTCTGGACTATCGGCCAGCCTTTGTCCAGTTCTCCCAGCATATTCTGACCGGGAACAGAAACGTTATTGAAGGTTACCTCGCACAGCTTCTCGCCGGTCATTGTTTTCAGCACTTCTATATCGATGCCGTTTGTCTTAGCATCGACCAGAAAGAGTGATATTCCGTTTTCTTTATCTTCACCGTCGGTTGTCCTGGTAACACAGAGAAGGTAGTCGGCAACCTGGGCGTCCGGTACGAATAGTTTGGTACCGTTGATAATATAATTATCACCCGACGGAGCAGCCGTAACGGTAATTCCGGATGCTTCGAGACTGCCGTTTGACTCCATGAATGCCAGGGTAAGTATTAGCTCACCGTTAATCATTCTGGGAAGTATATCCTGCTTCTGCTGTTCGGTTCCCGCTGCCAGGATGGTATGTCCAACCAGGACGATTGTCGGTATAAGCGGTCCGGGTACAAGGGCACGGCCGCACTCCTCCATGAGTACCGCCAGGTCGAGAAAAGTGAAATCGGCGCCTCCGTATTCTTCGGGAAAAGACAGCCCAAGCCAGCCCAGGTCCGCCATCTTTTTCCACAACTCCGGAGAATATCCCTTCTCGTCTTCCAACATCTCTCTTACCAGTTCCTTGGGACATTCTTTCTCCAGAAAATCCCGGGTGGAGGTTTTCAGCATAATTTGTTCTTCATCAAGTTCAAAGTTCATTGGGTGTCACTCCTCTCTTTTTTAGACCCACCTGGGAAGTCCCAAGGTTCTTTGTGCAATGATATTCTTCTTGATTTCAGAGGTGCCCGTCATAATGGTGTTTCCGCGTGATGAAAGGAAACTCCTCTGCCAGCTGCCGTTCTTGATTGCGTGCTTGGAATCTCTGACAAGACGGCTGTAAGGCCCCTGTAGGGACATCGCATAGTCCTGTAACCGCTGACCCAGTTCCATTATCAGAAGACTGCCCACCGAGCTTTCAGGGCCGGGGGTCTGCCCCCTGAGTTGACGGGTCAGAGCACGCAGCCCGATGTATTTAGCCACGTTGGCTTCTATATAAAACTGGGCAATTTTTTGTCTTACTACCGGGTCTTTGGAAAGTGGTTGCCCGTTTCGTTTCATCTCCCGGGCAAGCTCGATAAGGTTAGAAATGGTAGTCAGGTAACCGATGGCGGAGTTTGAGTTCGACCTTTCGAACTCAAGGGTACCCATCGAAATGTACCAACCCTTGTTTTTCTCGCCGACCATCAGGCTTTTATGGATACGCACGTCATCGAGGAATGTTTCACCGAACAATGCTTCTCCGGTCATCTCCCTCAAAGGCCGAATAGTCACCCCGGGAGCGTGCATATCGAGAAGGAAGTAGCTTATTCCCCGGTGTTTTGGTATATCGGGATTGAAGTCGGTCCTTGCCAGAAGTATCGCCCAATCCGCTCTCATTCCCATTGTTGTCCATACTTTCTGACCGTTAATAACATAGTAGTCTCCGTCTTCAACCGCTCTTGTCTGGATATTTGCCAGGTCCGAACCCGCTTCAGGTTCTGAAAATGCCTGACACCAGTTTTCTTCTCCGCTCAATATCTTGGGCAGGAAGCGTTTTTTCTGCTCCTCTGTCCCGGCTGCTATTATCGTAGGCCCTGCCCATCCGACTCCCAGGCCGCCGGCTCCGCTAGGAGCGCGGCGTTCTGCCATTTCTTCATTGAAGATAACCTGCTCCATCAGGGTAGCGCCGCGACCTCCGTATTCCTTAGGCCAGGCTATACCGACGAAGCCGGCTTTATAAAGTTTCTTGTGCCATTCCAGGTTGAACTCCTGGTATTCATCGGATTCCGGTTCCGGGCCGGAACCGTCATTCCTGACATACCAGTCGGGCAAGTCCTTCATATTTTCGTCCAGCCAGTCGTTGACCCCTTTTTTAAAGGCTTCTTCTTCCGGTGTCAGGGAAAAATCCATTTCTACGCTCCTTTCCATATCAAATCGTGGATAATGGATTTAAGTGTGGGTAGGTGTTTATTTTAGCATTTACAAAGTAAATATAATAATACTTTTTCGAGCAGATATTAAAAACATAGCATGAATATGTTATTGACTTACATACACCGATGCGTTCCTCCCGGCTATACGACCGGAATTGATGGCGAAGGCGGAAGACAGACCTGAAGCCACATGCATACAATAATCATTACCGTACATTCCACCGGCATCGTATCCGACAGCATAAAGACCGGGAATGATTTTATTCTCTTTATCCATCACTTCCATATTATGGTTAATCTTGATACCGCCCATAGTTCCCAGACACACGGTATTTGCTTTAGCAGCATAAAACTTCGGTCCTATTATCGGGCGTAGATATCTCGGGTTCTTGGCAAACAGGTCATCGTGTCCTTTCGCACAGAATACGTTATATTCATCAACAGTTGCCTTCAGTACATCCGGGTCTATGCCCATTTTAACGGCCAGTTCTTCTATCGAGTCCGCCTCGAATAAATCGTCGGAGGGATTTTCCAGTGCAGCCTGCAAGTCTTTGTCTAAATCTATAATTTGCTGACCGGGGTACGTTTCGGGTGTTATGCCTTTATCAAGTCCTTCTTCAGCCATGCGCTTTAAAACCGCATCATCGAATATTGAATACGTGTAGCCTTCCTTATGTCTGGCATTGACATTACCTTCAGAAGTATCAAAGAAAGTTATTCCCTCATCACAGAACCTTTCTCCAGCCCGGTTGACCCAGAGGTCGGGCTGGATAACCGCCATGCTCAGCCTTCCACCGGTGCCCAGCTCCTGCCGTGACGGACCGATTCTAAAAAGCTCGACAGTACCTATTCCTTCTTCGTCTGCTCCTATTTCAAAAGCCATCCGGATACCGTCTCCAGTCTTATCAACATTACCGACAGGCAGCAGGTTCTCCCCAAGGTTAAAACCCGTGTATTTCTTTACCCATTCCTTATTATTAAGATAGCCACCGCTGGCAATCACGACCGTTTTCGCTGCTATCTGAATATCTTCCTCATCTCCTTCCACGACAACGCCTGCAACCCGTTCGCCTCTTTTGATTATTTGTTTAACGGACATACCTGTCCTTATACTTACCCCTTTTTCCTGTGCCCGGGTGGCGAGTGTTTTCACCACGGCAGCACCTTCTCCTTTGACAATATGATACGTCTGGGGAGAATTAATCATATTGATGGTAAGTTCGGTGAACTCCACCCCCTCCTCTTCAAGCCAGACAAGAGTTGACGCAGACTCATCGACAATAACTCTTACCAGACGCGGGTTGTTACGCCAGTGCCCATACTCCATGATATCTCTGAAGGCTTCATCTCTTCCAAAAGTGACATATCTCTCTCGTTGCTGGCGGCTTTCCACAGCAAAAGTACCCTTAAAAAAGTTGGAAGTGCCGCCGATAGAGCGGAGTTTCTCGAACACGATTACCTTAGCTCCCGCTTCGCCTGCAGTTAAAGCAGCCGACAGTCCTGAAACACCGCTTCCGATTACAACAACATCGACTTCTGAGGGTATATCACTCATTTAGCACCTCCCTGGTTGCATATAGAACAATATTTCTCACCTTTCGACGCACAACACATCATATCAGATACAGTTCTTTTTATCCTTAATTACAGGTTGGGTGGACATTATTTTACTAATAACTACTCCAGAATTCTACGGACTTTATTTTCAATCTCAGGTCGCACTGCAGGCATCGATTTGATTCATAGTCTGCAGTTTCCTTGTCCATACCCTGTACAACTTCACAGAAATCCATGAGCCGTTCTTCAGGCGGCACACGGGATTCTTCACAACGCAACATACTTGCGAAGTCATCCGCCGGACCGAGGAAAGGTTCTTCTTCCAGGGGAGGTGCCAGTTTCTCATCGATATTCCCGCTGCCGCCAAGATACTTATCAATGGCTATTGCGCTCTTTCTACCTGAGGCTATTGCTTGAATAACGGTTGCAGTGCCATGCACGGCATCTCCGACGGCAAACACCCCTTCCCTGCTGGTAGCAAGGGTAAAAGAGTCCAGTATGATATGGCCGCTATCATTTATGTCAACCCCGAACCCTTCTGGAAGTTCGGGACGCTGCCCGATAGCGAAGATAACGGTATCCGCTTCAAGAACAACATGCGAATTTTCCCTTACTTCGATCCGGGCATTTTTATTTTCATCGAAGCCGAATGATTCCACCTCAAGGAATTCCACTCCCTGGATTATACCGTTTTCACTTAGAATCCGGGTTGATGTTCTGGAGGGATAGACCAGTATACCTTCTTCTTCCGCCTGGCTGATTTCATCTTCGGTAGCCGGCATCTCCTCACGGCATTCAAGGCAGGCAACCTGCACCTTTTCAGCACCCAGTCTTCTGGCGACACGAGCGCAGTCGAAGGCGACATTACCGCCACCCAGTACAACTACTCTTTTCCCGACAGCCGCCGCATCACCCAGGTTCAAGTCCCTGAGAAAATCAATTCCTATAATTACTCCTTCGCTATCGGCATTGGGAATTGTAAGTCTCTGACCGCGGTGAGTCCCTATAGCGACAAGAACGGTGTCATAGCCATGACCGAGAAGCTCATCGACGGAATCAATGCGTGTACCGGTCCTTATCTCAACACCTTTATTTTTAATGTCCTCTATCTCACTATCGAGTATATTTTTCGGAAGACGGTATTCGGGAATTCCAATGTGCATCATTCCTCCGGCAAGAGGCTGCGATTCGAACACGGTAACGGCATGTCCCTGGTTTGCCAGATAGTACGCCGCTGTCAGGCCCGCCGGTCCTGAACCGATTACAGCAACGCTTTTTCCGGTGGGAGGTTTTTTTACCGAGTTGTCCAGCCACACCTTTTCTTCGTCATACTCGGCGGCAAAGCGCTTCAATTCCTTTATCGATACCGCCTGGTTTACTTCTCCTCTGCGGCAGACGTCTTCACAGGGCTGATTGCATACGTATCCGAGTACTCCAGGAAAGGGAACTTTTTCTCTTATAACGGCATCAGCCGCAGCATAGTTCTTTTCACGGATAAAACGAATATACCTCGGGACGTCTATCTCGGCAGGACAGGTATATCTGCAAGGTATAAGCGCCGCTCTACGCTTCCTGCCCGTTCCTACCTGTTCTTTGTCCTGAATAGCCCCGGTAGGACAGACCTCGGCACAGGCACCGCAGAACCTGCATCCGGCATCGGCCAAAGGCAGGTCGGAGGCGGTTCCTGTATAGGTCTCCCTGCCCCCCTTTTTATAGAATAATACTCCCACTCCCCTGAGTTCCTGGCAGGCTCTTACGCAGCGACCGCAGACAATACATTTGTCAGGCTCATGAAGAAAGAGAGGGTTGCTTTTATTTATCGGCAGCAGTTTGGTACGGGTCCTTACGCTCAACTCATCACTGATAAGGTACTGTTTGAGTGCCTGCAGCTCGCAGTTCAGATACTTATTACATGACTCACAATCCTGAGGATGACCGGCGAGGATTAACTCCATTGCCAATCGCCGTCTCCTGTCTATCTTCTCCGATTTCGTCCTGACGGTCATTCCATTTGACACAGGCGTCGTGCATGACGTCGGTAATCCTTCCACCCCATCTATCTCGACGATACAAAGGCGACATGCTCCGATAGGTGACAGGTCGGGATGGTAACACAAGTGCGGTATATATATTCCGGAAGCGAGTGCCGCTTCGAGCACAGTACTTCCGGCCTGCGTTTCGACATCCCGTCCGTCAATATTGATTTTTACCGTATCCACAATATTACGTTCTCTTTTTCACCCTGTTCAGCTGGCGGGACATTTCCTGTTTTTAATATGGGCTTCGTAATCGCTGCCAAACAGCCTGATACTGCTTAATACCGGGTTAGGAGCATCCAGACCCAGACTGCAAATACAGCCCTCTTTCATTGCCTCACAGAGTTCAGTCACAAGGTCCAGGTCTTCCGGTTCACCCTTGTTCTCAGAGATGTCCTTAAAGATATTATATATCTGATAGCTTCCTTCCCGGCAGAAAACGCATTTACCACACGACTGGGTCTGGATGTAATCAAACAAATCTCTTACCATTTCAACGGCACACATACTATCATCGAAGACTTTAACCACACCGGAGCCGATGATGGAACCGGCTTTTTTAATCGACTCATAATCTATAGTAATATCTAGAGAACCGGCATCGAAATAACTACCTGTCGGTCCGCCGAACTGGACTGCCTTGATACTCTTGCTTTCGGGAGCACCACCTCCAATATCCATAACCACGCTTTTCAGTGTTGTCCCGAACGGTACCTCAACGGTATATTTATGAGTTACGCTGCCGGTCAGGGTAATAACCTTTGTTCCCCGGCTTTCTCCGGTACCGGAACCCATATACCATTCCACGCCGTTCTGAAAAATGCCGGATACACAACTTAAAGTCTCAAGATTATTTATAAGTGTGGGTTTATTGTTAATTCCGCTTATAGCCGGATACACTGTCCGCAGGTAAGGTAACGGCTGTTTTCCCTCTATGGAGCGGATAAGAGCGGTTTCTTCACCCGAGATAAACGAATCCTCTTCCTCTCTTATCTCAATTGCTGAATCGACTCCCGAATTCAGGATATTTTGTCCTGATAGACCGTATGCCCTCATCTGCTCAATAGCTTTCTCAAGCCGTTGTACGGTCTGTGAATTTCTTCTATTTACGCAGATAATACAACGGGAAGCCTTAATGACATACGCCGCTATAAGCATTCCTTCCAGAACGGAGTGAGGGTCACTTTCCAGAATTAATTTTGCTGAGAGTGAATCAGGGTCTGAATCCACGGCATTACAGACTATAAATTTTTCGTCTCCCTCAGCGTCATAACATGCCTGCCATTTGTCTGCTGTGAAATATCCGGCTCCACCCTTTCCTCTCAAGCCCGACTTCTTAAGCTCCGTAATAACTTCAGTCGGTTTCATACTGAGAACTCTGGCAAGCCCGGTATAACCTTTCCCTGTCAGAATATAATGGTCTATATTACCGGGGTCGATTTGACCGCAATTTCGCAACGCCACTCTGTTTTGCAGGTAAAACAACGGTAACTCATCGACACCCGGTATGCCGTCGATTCTCTCGTCTCCCATACTGCCGAGAGTGATGTTTTGTACCGGCCTGTCATTAACCAGATATTCATTTGCTATAGTGACAGCAGCATCTGGATTCACATTTTTAAACATTACGGAGGGATGCCCCGGCTTTTCAATACGAACAATCGGTTCGAGGTCATAATACCCTGTGGAACCTGTGGTGATTACTTCCGCTTTCAGCCGATTCTTGTCTGTCTCCGCCAAAAAAGCTTCTGAAATATACGGCACAGTTGTGATATCTTCAGACGCACTGATATAGATTTTAATGCAATTTTTATCGCTTAAAAATCTGTTCTTAGATTCCGCTTTATCGTATATCTGTTCAAATTTCACTCGTATTTCAATTCTTCGGATGTCGATTTATGGATATCTAATATTAAGTTCAGCGTAATGGATGCGTCAAGCCTCCGCTTGAATTTTCATACATCGAATTGGTTATTATTCTATTTGACAAACAAGTAATTATCCAGTAGTCTATTTCACACTATTGAGTTAGCTGATTTCAAATTTCGCACTCCCCCCAATATTGATGATGGCATAATCAGCGACATATTCAGCGACATATAATCCGAACGACGTTAAGATACCGGAATAAAGATAACCACTATGGATAAACAGGCTTTTACCGGACTGAAGGTCCTTGACTGTACCGAAGGAATAGCGGGTCCCTATTGTACCAAATTACTGGCTGATTTCGGGGCTGAGGTTATCAAGGTTGAAAAACCGGAAAGAGGAGACTGGACAAGAAACGCCGACCGTTTTCCCGGCGATAAAGAGGTGTGTGAAACAAGCGGAACGTTCTTTTATCTCAATACAAATAAAAAAAGCATAACTCTTAATTTACAGAATAAAGAGGGATTGGAGATATTTACAGAACTGGCAAAAAATGTCTCCGTACTGGTAGAGAGTTTCGAACCCGGGCAAATGGCGGAGCTCGGACTCACTCCGGAGTCGCTCAAGCAGATAAACCCCCGGCTGATAATTACCTCAATTTCCGCTTACGGTCAAACAGGACCATACCACGACTATAAAGCGACTAACTTCACCGTATACGGTACAGGCGGCGCTATGTACACCCAACGGCCAGGTACCAAACCCATGGACAGACCGGTAATCGAAGGGGGATTCCAGGCTGAATACTCGACCGGACTTCTCAGCTACATCGCCACCGTCAGTGCACTTATTAAGAGTCAAAAATCCAAAAAGGGAATATCCATCGATATTTCGGCGATGGAGTGCGTTGCCAGCACCCTGATGGGGCATGTTTCCGAGTATTCATATCTAGGACTCAGCAGAAGAACCAGCCCATTCGCAATTCACGGTTACCCCATTGGCTACAGTGTCCCCTGTAAAGACGGTTGGATAAGTCTTACTCCGGGAATAGGTGGAGCGCCTAATATAGCCTTTTTAATCGGAAAGCCCGAACTCCAGGATGGCTCTCTCCTAGCCGACACCCACACCCGTATGGCAAATCCTGAAAAGCTGGACGCCTTGATTACTCCCTGGCTTCAGGACCGCGGCAAATGGGAAGTAACTAAAGAAGCTCAGGAACTGAGGTTAGCCTTCACACCGGTTTTGAGTCCTGAGGAGTTACAGGATGACGAACAGATAAAAGCCCGGGGGTTTTTTGCCGAGGTCGACCATCCGGTCATGGGCAAGGTAAAGTACCCGGGAGCACCAGCGAAACTAAACGGCTCACCGTGGCAGGCAGGAAGAGCCCCGCTGCTGGGTGAACACAACAAAGAAATATACGGGGAAATCGGTTATAAGAAAGAGGAATTAATCGGTCTGGAAAAGAAGGGCATTATCTAGGCTGAAAGGAACCTGATGGCATACAAGTTACTTGAAGGGATAAGGATTCTAGACCTGACGATGGTCTTCGCCGGTCCGGTTTCGACCGAGATACTTGCTGAGCTGGGTGCGGAAATCATCAAGATAGAGTCAATACAGCGAGCAGACGTATTTACCAGGGCAAATGTTTATCCCGAGAACGAACCCGGAGAAGACCCATTTAACCGGGGCTGTATATTCCATACCCTGAATGCAGGTAAGAGAAGCATTTCACTCAACCTTGGGAGCGAAGAGGGAAGGGATATCTTCAAACGGCTTGTTATGATAAGTGACGCTGTAGTTGAAAACTACTCGCCCAGAGTGATGGATAACTGGGGTTTGAATTACGAAGAACTAAAAAAGATTAAACCTGATATTATCATGGTGTCTATAAGTGGACTGGGGCATTACGGGCCTTTACGGAATTTTTATATGTATGTACCGGGTATGGAAGGAATGAGCGGACTGACCTATATCACCGGTTTCCCCGGGGAACCACCGTTGCTTTCAGGGTGTGCTTATGGAGACTGGGTAACCGGAGCCAACGCCGCCGCAGCCCTGATAACGGCACTTTACTGTCGTATGCATTCCGGAGAAGGACAATACATAGACCTGTCCGGTCGTGAGGCAGTTGCCTGCCACATTGGTGACGTCCTCACCGAATATACCCTGAACGGGCAAAATCCATCCAGGAATGGCAATAATCATCCTTCAGCAGCACCGCACGGATGTTACCGCTGCAGGGGTGAAGACAGCTGGGTAAATATCGCCGTGGAGAACGAAGAACAGTGGCGAAGTTTTTGCACGGTTATCGGCAGTCCGGCATGGACGAGGGAAGACAGGTTCGCTACACTCAACGAAAGGCTGCTCAACCGGGAAGAGCTTGACCGGTTGGTCGAAGAATGGACCATCCAGCATGAACATATCGAGGTAATGCAGATAATGCAGGAAGCTGGCATAGCCGCCGGTGCCGTTCTAAATATGAAAGAAATCAATACCAATCCCCATCTCATCGACCGGGGATTTTTTGAAATAATTGACCACGGTAATGGAATCGGTAAGAGACCTATAGCCAGCCAGATGCCGGCGAAGTTCAGCGAGGAGGAGAGCTTTGTGCCGGAACGGGCTCCGCGTTTTGCTGAAGACGATGAATATGTTTTCGGTTCTTTATTGAAAATGTCTGAGGCTGAGATGAAAAAATACGCCGATAACAGAATAATCGGTGGACCACCTGACTTCCCCAGGGGAAGACCTACCCGCATCGACCTGATAGAAGAACAAAAAGCAGGCTGGTTCGACCCCGATTATCTCGATGAGTTAAGAAAAGCACATGGTGAGGATATCGGATAGCGCTTCTATTATGAGATGCTATCTTGCCCGCGAGGTATGTAATGGTTGAGAAAGAATCCGGAATGATTGAAACCTCTATCAGTGCGGAACTGATAGAACATATGCGCTCGATATGCGGGCTTAAGTTAAATACGGAGAATTCACTGCACAATGAATATGCCACCAGAATGGCAATACTCAAGTTTGCCGAAGGTATCGGTGACACCAATCCGCTATGGTACGACGTGGAGTATGCAGTGAAAACGCGGTACGGCGGGATTATCGCACCACCGTCTTTCCTCTGGGCATGCCTGTCACATGTGCAGTTCGGCTGGGCCGGACTGGGAGGTTTCCATTCGGGATGCGATATCGAGTTTTACAAACCGGTCTATCTGGGCGATAAAATCGCAGAAGAGGTCTTTTATGATAACTTCGAAGGCCCGAAATCGAGCTCATTCGCCGAAGAAATGGTAATCGACCAGTTTCACACGGATTACCGTAACCAGAAAGGCGACCTGCTGGCGAAATATTACTGGTGGATTATAAGGGTAGCCAGAGCTAAAGCTAGAGGAAAGGGTAAATATCATAACATCGAATTGCCCCACCCCTGGAAGGAAGAAGAACTCAGGAAGATTGAAGAAGAGGTGCTATCAGAGAAAATCAGAGGAACAAATCCCCGGTACTGGGAAGATATCCGCGAGGGAGATACAATCGGGACTATCGTGAAAGGGCCACTCGGGCTTACGGATGTAATTGCGTTCTGTACCGGAGGAGCGATACCCACTCCCCGTCTTATGGCACACGGTTCGGCATTACATCAATACCGCCGCCATCCCGCCTGGGCATTCCGCGACCCGAATACATATGCCCTCGAGCCGATATACGCTGTCCACTATAATAAGCAGGCAGCCAACGCTATGGGCCTTCCGTATCCGTATATCGTCGGTACACA
The DNA here is from genome assembly GCA_964499775.1 of uncultured Dehalococcoidales bacterium. Taxonomy (GTDB): domain Bacteria; phylum Chloroflexota; class Dehalococcoidia; order Dehalococcoidales; family UBA2162; genus MGML01. The sequence continues at coordinate 18,130 of CAZCMK010000008.1, forward strand.
GATACACTGCTGGGCCATTAGTCTGCTGACCAACTGGATGGGCGACGATGGCTGGATTAAGAAAAGTCAGACAAAATACCAGAAATTTGTTTTTCACTCGGATGTTGTAAGGTTTGAAGGCAAGATTATCAGGAAATACGTAGACGATACTGGAGATTACTGTGTTGATATTGATAATTATGCCGTTAACCAGAGACAGGAAAAAGTGATGACAGGTAAGGCGATAGTTGCCCTGCCATCGAAGGCCGATAATTACTGGCCTGTGGAAAAGCGTGCTACTGCGAATATATAATTATCAAACCAGTCGAACTAAATAGACCGATTCATAACAGGAAGGAGTTATATGGCAAAGGAAACCGTTATCGAGACTGATGTACTTGTACTCGGCGGAGGGGTGGCCGGATGCGCCGCCGCTATTAAGTCCAGAGAGCAGGGACTCGATGTAACCCTTGTAGATAAGGCTTACGTGGGGAAATCCGGTACCAGCGCCGCAGCGGGTATGCGCTTTTCCGTTTTCAACCCGAACCTTGGTGATGATTATGACGAGACTTTCAGGATGATTACGGAAGGGTCAGGTTACATTAATGACCGTGCCTGGACCGAAATCTGCATCAAGGAATCATGGGCTGCGTATGAAACACTTGCTTCCTGGGGCGTCCCGTTCCCGGTAGA
>CAZCMK010000008.1:18901-44256 GCA_964499775.1 uncultured Dehalococcoidales bacterium
AATCATGGGCTGCGTATGAAACACTTGCTTCCTGGGGCGTCCCGTTCCCGGTAGAGAATGAGGAGGAAGGGGTGTTCGTTCCCAAGCATAAGGTAGACAGCCCGTTTAACTCCGCGCGTATTATCAGGAGAGGAGTGCCGCCACCTTTGAGGGAACAGGCGTTGAAGGTCGGTGTAAAGATAATGGATAGAATCACCGTCACCGACCTTCTGATGCAGGACGGGAGAGTTGTCGGTGCCGTTGGCTTTCCGTTGACCGAGATAGAGTCAATTGTGTTCAAGGCAAAAGCGACTATCCTCTGCACTGGCAGCTGGTCTTTAAGGACGGTCGGCGCCGAGACCCATAATATGACCGGTGATGGCCAGGCAATGGCTTATAGAGTTGGCGCCGAGCTTACCGGCGGTGATATGCACTCTTCACATCACGGTTCTGCCGAGTATCCTTCGTGGCGTGGTGGTAGAGCCGCCCGGGCTATATATCGTCGTTTTGTCGATGCCGAAGGTAAGGTAATTCCTTACGGCTATGAAGTGGGCCCCTCTGTAGATATAGCTTTCCATGAGGGCAGAGGTCCGATATTCCACGACCTCGATGCCGCTACCGATGAGGAGCTAGAGAGAGTCTGGCAGAGACAGCAGAACTCGGATGGCATGGAAAGCGCCAGGATTAACTACGACCCGCGTAAACGGGGAAAACACAGAATTTCAGGCGGGCAGGATTGTACGGTAGGTGCAGGACTATGGCCGGCAGATACTGATTGTTCCACAACCGTTACCGGTCTCTTTGCCGCCGGCGATACTCTGAGCATAAGAGCGGCAGCCTTCGGCGGTCTCCCCTCCGGAACAATCATGGGTTCCAGGGCTGCAAAAGGGGCTGCTGATTATATATCCAAACTGGGAGAATACAGGGTAGACGATGCCGAGATTGCCAGGGTAAAGAAAATAATGCTCGAACCAATCGATTGCAAAGGAGGCTTCAGCCCTGGCTGGGTAACTCAACTGCTGCTTAACACCATGGTACCTTACTACGTGCTTCTGATTCAGCATGGTGACCGTTTGCAGGCGGCGCTGACGATGGTCGAGTTTTTCAGAGACCACTTTATTCCCAAGCTGTACGCCACAGACATGCATGAACTTCGTCTTGCCCATGAAACCAAGAATATGATACTGGGTTCCGAACTGGCACTCAAATCCTGTCTTTTCAGAGAAGAATCAAGGGGAGGACACTACCGGGAAGACTTCCCTGAAACGGATAATCCGAACTGGCTGGCCTGGACTAAAATCAAACAGGAAGACGGCAAGATGAAACTCTGGAAACACCAGATTCCAGAGGAATGGTGGCCACCTGAATACCAGAAATAATAAGCTGCCATGGAATGGTGCTTTAGATACCCAATAAAAGGAGGAAACAGTAATGACTATTGAACGAATCGATGAGGAGTTATGTGACGGTTGCGGGATATGTGTTAATAGCTGTGCAACCGATGTAATACGGATAGACGAGAAGACCAAGAAAGCCGTCATTATGTATCCGGCCGACTGCAACTGCTGTGATTACTGTGAACTGGACTGCCCGCAAAATGCCATCTATGTTAATCCCGAAAGACACTCGCCGCTGATGGTAGGCTGGATATAATTAGCCTTTACGTAAATTATTATACGAAAAGGAGTGAAAATGGGCACTATTAAAGAGATTATGTACTTCGACGGTATGGACCGTAAAAATGCCGATGAGATGGTAAAATTCGCCAGGAAAAGAATGAACGACCTCGGTATAAAAAACGTGGTCGTAGTGTGGGCCAGCGGTTACACCATGAACAAGTTACGGGAAGAAATTAAAGGTGAAAAAGGACTGAACGTCATCGCCGTAACCAATCCGTCGCCTCATTCTCCCGCTAAAGGAACAATGCCGGTTATTATTCGTGATACGGATAGTCCCGAGGTGAAGAGGCGGAAAGAGGAGCAGCTTGCCCAGGGTATTACCGAGATATCCGTTACTATCTCCGACGAGGTTCGTGAAGAACTGGCAAAAGAAGGTATCAAGGTCCGTTACCTGAATGACGAATTAATACTGGGTGAACCTCTTAACCTGACCGATACAAATGCAACAAGGAGAAACATTCTAAAACCATTCGGGATACCGGAGCACCTTCGCCCGCTTGATATCGATGCCGGTGAAGACCTGTCACTCCTGGCCATAATCAGCCAGGGATTCCGTGTCTGCGTGGGATGCACGGTACTCTGTGTGAAAAGCGGTCTCATCGAAGAGGGCGAGCTTACCATGGCACTCGGAGGGGTAACCACAGGCCTTATTCTCAAGGCAAGCGCTGTTGCCAGAAATTGTCTGGTAAAGGAAATAATCGGTTTTGAAAGAGGTTCTTCGTGGCATGAACGCGGAAATAAGATGGGTTGATTTTTTCCTGATAATCTGAGATTCTAAAAGGCGGTGAAATTATCACCGCCTTTTTTTAATATTACTATGAACACAATCAGAGCTCTACCCTGTTATTCGCCGCCGCCGGAAATCCTGATTTCCTGTGCGGTGATATAACTTGACTTATCAGTAACCAGGAACATAACCAGGTCGGCGATATCCTGGGATGTACCCATCCTGCCAAGCGGTATTGGAGGAGGTCCGGTTCGTGGTCCCTCGGCCTGTCTCTTCAGAAGTTCAGCCACGGAGATACCCTCAGCCTTAGCCCTCTCTGCTATTGACTCGTCCCTCAGGTTGGTTTCGAAAGCGCCTGGACTGATGATATTGACATTTATTTTATATTGTGCCAGTTCCAGAGCAAGGGTCTTGGCAAGTCCTATAACTCCATGCTTGGAAGCACAATAGCCGGCACTACCCGTGTAACCCCTCGACCCTGCCAGCGAGGAGATGAATACCATCTTCTTGCCTTCCGGCTCCGGTATCATTGCCTTTGCTACGGCTTTAGCCATAAGAAAAGGACCGGTAAGGTTCACGTTGATGATATTCCGCCAGACCTTTTCATCGAGGTCTACTATCGGTGTGGTCATTGGACCCCGGATACCCACACACTGGATAAAGACATCTATCTTACCGAACCTGTCCAGGGTTTTAACTATAATATTACCGACATCCTTGCTGCTGCTGATATCTCCTACAACAGCCAGTCCTTTTCCACCCGCTGCCTCTATTTCCTCGACAACTGCCTCCATACCCCGCCAGTTTTCTTCGCCGGGCCAGATGCTTTTCGGAGTCATTTCTTTATCGACCGCCACTACGCTAGCTCCCTCACCGGCAAATCTCACTGAAATAGCGTGTCCCATACCCCTGATACTCCCGGCTCCGGTAACAAGACAAACCTTATCTTTAAGACTATTCATTGCCATTCTCCTATCTATTAATGTGCGCCGCCGTCAATATTGATGGTCTGACCTGTTATATAGCTGGATTGCTCGGAAACCAAGAAATATACCAGGTCGGCAACCTCGCTGGGCTCGCCATGCCTCCCCAGTGGAATATTAGGACCCATCGGCGGTGAATCAGCCCTTCTCTTCAAGAGTTCGGCAACACTGATGCCTTCTCTTTCGGCAGCGGCGACAATTCTCTCATCGACCAGGTTTGTACTGATGGTATCGGGATTAATGGCATTTACGTTTATCTTGTACTGCGCCAGTTCAAGTGCCAGTGTTTTCGCCAGTCCTATGACACCGTATTTGGATGCGCAGTAACTTACACTCCCGGGAGCACCGAAAGTCCCCGCCACCGAGGCTATAATCACAATCTTTTTACCCTCTGGATTATCTATCATAGTCTTTGCCACTGCCTTGCAGATAAGAAAAGAGCCGGTAAGGTTTACATTAATGACTCGATTCCAGATTTCCTCATCAAGTTCCACCACTGTCGGCCCTACCGGACCGCGTATAGCGGCGCAATGAACCAGAATGTCTATTTTCCCGAACCTATCAAGGGCTTTGGTGACGATATCATCGACATCTTCACTTTTACTGATATCAGCAATAACCGCCAGTCCTTCGCTACCCAGGGCGGTTATTTCTTCGACCACCACCTCCAGACCACGCCAGTTTTCATCTCCGGGCCATATACTCTTCGGAGCCATTTCCCTGTCTACAACTACGATATTGGCTCCTTCTCCGGCAAGTCTTAACGAAACAGCACGCCCCATCCCCCTGACGCTTCCCGCTCCGGTAACAAGAGCAACCTTTCCTTCCAGACTTTTCATTACGGTTCTCCCACAATTATAGCATTATGTCAAATTACCAAATAATACTTGATGTATTAACTGGTTTTTTAAACTACAGGTCGGAAAAAATGTCGGCCAATCCGTAACCCCCCAGCGTTTCCAGCAAGGGCTTTCCGGTCTCTGAGTCCCAGCCCATTTTCTCATAGTAGTTCCGGCGTAAATCTTCCCAGAAAGGCATGATGGACTTCCCTTCTGCCGGGCCGTCAACCGGCGCCGAACCGTAACGAACGGAGGGAGACTCCATTTCTTTGGTGAGTCCGTGGCGGAAGTTGAAGACGCGAAGCCGGTTAATAGTACGGAAGCCGACATCCAGAGCTTCCCATATATCGAAATCCCAGCCGGTAACCGCATTAAGACAATCGACCAGCATTTGCAGGTCCTGCGCTCCCATGAAGCAGATCCCCAGAGAATCTTCGAACTGGCGCCTACCGTTCATTTGAGCGTTCTGAGTAGAAACCGCTATTGCGTCGAACTGGTCTTTTACCATTTCAACGCCTATCTGTTCGGGATGAGGAAAACCACCGCTTAATTCAACCGTACCCGTATTTGACAGGCATGTGTCTATAAGCTCAGACCAGCGTGCTCGGTGGTCATGACCGCGCGGTGTAGCCCCTTTATTGGTATATATCGCACAGTTTGCCGCTTCACCACCGACTTTCTCGGATGCCCGCTTGACCCCTTCTGCGAACAAATTACCGCATCCATCCCGATAGGCAATCTTCTTCAGCATCTCAAGTGTGGCTTCGGCATCACCCCATTTCATCTCGATACCGTCAAGTTTTTCCTTCTTCAAATATCCCTTATCATAGCACTCCATCAGCCACCCAATAAGCCAACCCGATTCGTTGATATCGAAACCCAGTCTGTCAACCATATTACCCAGCATCACGAAGCTCGGCTGTACCGCCGTGGACGTGCAGGTACAGCCATCTCTGGGCTTTGCCCTGGAATATAATTCCGTCATAGCCGGAGAACTTCAGGAAAGCACCGAAATATCCGTTTGCCTGTGAAGCTCCCGCCATATTCGTCATAGGGCCCTTACTGATTATCGAAAAAGTACCAGAGCCGCTGACTCTGGTACCGCCGAGAGGGCCTGAGAAGAAAAATAAACGGTTTTCTGGGTCGGACCACTCTGCACCAGGGGGTACTTCTTCATAAAGGTATTTGGCACCGAGTCCGTTACCCCCCAGGCATTTTCTGAGTGTATCGGCATCGACGGATTCCTCACTTAGCGTTTCACTGACAAGGTCAACACGAAGGAATTTTCCCGCATAGCCGCCAGCTTTATTATCTGACACTTCTCAACACCTCTCTTATCTCTAATAGATAAAGCGTAATGGCTTTTAATACAGGAATTCTCTATCAAATTGAGGGTTTTCAACTGACAAGCGGCATAATAATATCATAAATACCAGACTGATACCATAACATAATAGCATCTAATCTGAGAAAAGAATTACCGGGTAGTCAACCCACCATCCACAGGCATTACGTGACCGGTGATAAAGGAAGCCGCATCCGAGCAAAACCAGGTAACAGCCTCTGCCATATCTTCCGGCGTAGCTACCCGCTTCAGTGGTATCCCGTTCCTCATTTCCTCTCTCATACGCGGGTCAGCCTCTATGAGGTAATCAAATAGCTGAGTACGTTCGGTGGGGCCCGGGCATATCACGTTAACCCGGATACCGTGAGGTGCACATTCCAGTGCTGCCGCCTTGCTGAGTCCTATTAAACCGGTTTTACTGGCATCATACGCAGCAAATCCCGGCACCGGTTTAAGTGCACCTGCCGATGAGGTGTTAACGATAACCCCGGATTTCTGTTTCAGCATCTGCCTTATTTCATACTTCATGCAGAGAAAGACCCCTTTAAGGTTAACGTTTATCGTTTTGTCCCATATTTCTTCCGGACAGTCAGCTATCTCGACGACAGGCAGCCGTTTGCCATCGGGACCGATGCCGGCGTTATTAAAGGCGAAGTCGAGAGAGCCATAGGTTTTTACGGTTTTTCCCACCAGTTCCTCGACTTCATCAGCCCTTGTTACATCACACCTGATAAAAATCGCTTCTCCGACGGCTTTCTTAATTAAGCTAACCGTGTTTTCCCCACCGCTAATATCCGAATCGGTAGATACTACAACCTTTGCTCCTTTACGCGCGAACACCATGGCTGTTACTTTACCTATCCCCGAAGCACCACCCGTTACAAGAGCCACTTTGCCATCAAATTCATGTGCCATCTGAAAACTCCTTCTAACCGGCATTCCCGAACAATATATTTCTCTACTACCTGTTTGCCAATCGATACAGGCTGAATCCTCAGAGGTACCAAATGCGCGACAAGAGCGCACAATAACGTCCATCAGCAGTATTGACACATGATGCTTTTACGGGTAAATTTAGGCTAATCTGTCACAATAACATCTGTCACCGATAATACAAATAAGGAGATGTGTTTATGGAATTAACCTATGATAGTATCAAAGAGTGGGTGAAGGAGTATTTCGATACTTACAGCACCTACGGTCAAAAAACGGAAGCGGCGGATAAGATGTATAAATACTTCGCTCCGGACCTGGTTTTTATTCCGTATATCGCCGGGATAGGCGGACCCAAAGGCGGATTCAGAAGCGCCGATGAATTTATCCAGACGGCAAAATCACACCCTTCCTGGTATGAAAGATTGATACCCGACGATATCACCATCGATGAAAGAAGGGGAGTATTCGTCGCCCTTTTCAGGATGGAGGTAGTCGATGCCAAGAAGGAAGAAGTGGCAATTAGAAAGAGTGCCATGGCCCATTATGAGTTGATGCTGGACGAGGAGAAAAACATCAAGATAAAAACAATACGTTTCTTCTGGGAAGTAATGCCCGAGGGGTTCAAAGAGTTTTACGACCTTTTCGGAAGAGATGACCCCGGGAGGTAACAAAGATGGAAATGACATATGACAGCATCTTGGCCTGGATGAAAGAATATTTCGATACTTATAATGCGTACGCCCAGAACCCGGATACGGTGCATAAAATGGACAAATTCTTTGCCCCTGATATGCAATTCAAACCCTACGTAGCAGGCTTGGGTGGACCCACCGGTGAGGTAAATAGCCGTGAGGATTTCTATAAAATCCTCGCCGGACATCCCTCCAGTTATGAGACATTCGAAGCCGAGGATATAGTTATCGATGACAGGCGGGGAGTTGTGGTCGTCTTGCTCAAGGTGCAGGTCTTTGATAGCAAAACCAACGAAGTACTGCTGAGAAAAAGTTACCTTCCCTGGTATCAACTGATACTGGATGATGAGAATAATATTAAGATAAAGAAAATCCAGTTTTTCTGGGAAGTAATGCCTCCGGGTACGGTGGAAGTGAACGAGTTATTCGCAGGGAAACGCTAGAGATTGATTATTACCTCATAATTTTTCAAGTCATCCCGTAACAATCGATGTCTTTCAATAACTTCCAACTACACAGGCTGATGAAAGGTGTGCGTTAATGGCATTTAACAAGAAATTCGAAAGACTTTTAGAACCGGGGTATATAGGTAAGGTTAGAACCAGGAATAGAATGATAAAGTCCGGTGCAGCGATGCTATATTGGCATGAAGGTGCGCTGGATGTCGACGGTAAGATGATGGCGTACTACGAAACTCTTGCCAGAGGTGGCGTTGGACTGCTGGTAGTCGAATCTCCTACTATCGATTATCCTTTCGGAAGACGCTGGAACCGGAGATACCGTATCGACGATGACAAATACATCAAGGGATTGAGTGAACTGGTCAAGGTAATCCACAAACACGGATGTCCAACCTTTATGCAGATGAACCACGACGGGCCATGGCACTCTATGTGGGGACCGTCACCGATAATTCCCGGTCCGCCGATAGGCTCTTCACCAACAACTCTAAACTCTCCGTTGGATTTTCATAGCGAACCACCCAGAGAGCTGTCCATAACCGAGATAGAAGAAATAGTTGATAAGTTTGCCAGCGCGGCAGTACGGGCTGAAAAAGCCGGTTTTGACGGAATAGATATCAATGCCGGCAGCAGTCACCTGCTACATAATTTCATCTCTCCATTCTGGAACCGGCGGGAAGATGAGTATGGTGGCAGTCCTGAAAACAGAGCCAGGTTTCCTGTTCAAATCATTCAGGAAATCAAAAAACGACTCGGTGACGACTTCCCGGTAGCAATTACCATCAACGGAATAGAAATCGGCCAGGTGATGGGAATCGATAACGATGAGTGCATGACACCAGAATATAGTCGGAATATAGCCCGTATACTCCAGAAAGGTGGCGCCGACGCTATCCAGGTGCGTTCACACTGGCTGGGTCGGCACACCTCTTCTTTTCTTACCGAGGCTATTTTTTATCCCGAACCACCTGTCCCGCTGAACGAGTTCCCCAGAGAGTATGACCGCAGTCACTGGGGAGCAGGAGCAAATCTCACACTATCCGCAGGAATGAAGAAGGTACTCAAAATACCCGTTCTGGTCGTCGGCAGAATGGGTCCTGGACTCGGAGAAAAAGCCCTCAGAGGAGGTAAAGCTAACTTTATCGTGATGACCAGACGCCTGCTGGCGGACCCCGAGTTACCAAACAAGGTTGCTTCAGGAAGAATGGATGATATAGCTCCATGTACTGCCTGCGATACCTGTATTGATGCCAGTGGTGATAAGCGGTGCCGGATTAACGGAGCACTGGGTACTGAAGACCTCTGGATACATAAACCGGCAGAAAAGAGAAAGAAAGTACTTATAGTTGGAGGGGGACCAGCCGGAATGGAAGCCGCCAGAGTTGCTGCAATAAAAGGCCATAGAGTCACTCTATATGATAGCAGCCACAAGCTGGGAGGACTTATACCCATGGCAGCGCTGGTAAAAGGTACTAAAATAGAACCGCTGCCGGATTTTGTCCGGTACTTCAAGTATCAGCTTGAAAACTATAGCGTAGAAATTAACCTGGGTAAAAAGGTCAACGTCTCTGCGGTAGAAAAGATAAAACCGGATGCTGTAATTTTAGCAACCGGAGGACTTCCCACCGTACCGGATATACCTGGCATCAATAACCGAAAGGTTATCAAAGGCGGTGAACTGCATAAAAAACTCAAAGTCTATCTCAGGTTTCTCGGGCCTGTACTGCTCAGATGGCTGACAAAATTCTGGCTGCCTTTAGGAAAACACGTTATTGTTATCGGCGGAGAAATACATGGCTGCGAACTTGCCGAGTTCCTGGTCAAGCGGGGCAGGCAGGTTACCATCGTGGACACCGGTGAAAACCTCGGGGCAGGAATGATAATGCATCTCAGGCAGCAACTTTTAATATGGTTCGAGAAAAAAGGCGTAAAGACAATGACCGGAGTCAAATACGTGGAAATCACAGATAAAGGCCTGACGCTACTTAACAAAGAAGGAGAGCAACAGACTATCGAAGCCGATACAATAATCACAGCTTTGCCCCTTACTCCGAATGTCGAATTACTCGAAATTGTGAAGACAATAGTTCCCGAAGTTTATGCTGTCGGTGATTGCAGACAGCCAGGGCTAATCGTGGACGCAATCCGTGACGGCTTGCAGGTTGGACACAATATCTAAAATCCTGCACATATCTTGAAACGAAAATAACGGAGGGCTGTAGAGATGTCTGAAACCAAATACGGGAAATACCTCAAATCGCATTCCATATCGGACGCACCTTTTGGTCCAGTATTCAACTTCTCCGGAGAGGATGATTTTCAATCCGATTTTTCCATGTTCGCCATTTACGTTACCAAACCGAATCTAATGGAGGAGACGCCTCACTCGCACGAATTCGATATGTATCTCGTCTTCTGCGGCGGCGACCCTGACGATATGGAAGACCTGGGAGCCGAAATAGAATTCTTCTTCGGAGAAGAACAGGAAAAGCACATTATTACCAAACCGACCGTAGTCTATATTCCGAAAGGGACGGTACACAACCCCCTTAATTTTGTAAGAGTAGATAAACCGGTAATGTTCCTTCACGCCACTATAGCATCAAGATATAAAAAGTAGTCGGAAACAGTGGTACTAAAAGACCTGGAGTGGATACATTTGACACGGGTTTCCAGCGAGGTGTATCCTCTTGATACAATAATTTACCCATATCAGATATGAAATAGCTGTACTCCGTTTAGAAAACCATCGGGCTAAGAGAAAGGGTCGTACATGGAAGAGAAAAAACTGGAAAACAAACGTGTTGACGAAGAACTACTTATGAAAAGACGCCGGGAGGAGCTTGACAGGCTACCGCACGGTAAGGAAGTTGATTTCGATGAAGCGGTTGCGTACCAGAAGAGTCTGCCTGATTCCAAAGTATGGTGGAAGGTAATGAAAAAGCTCGAGGATGAGGGCAGGATGAGTGTATTCCCCAGAGCAGGAACGCCGGTACTCGAAGATATGATTGAACTTTGCCAGTCTATGAGAGATGCCGGAGTGGTACTCATCCCGGTGACTACCGATAGTTATACACGAACCGGGCAGCATGAGAAAGTGGCTGAAATCATGAAGGAAGTGGGGAAAAACCGCAAGCCGCTGCTTAACGGATTTCCAATTTACTATTACAGTTTGAAAGACTGCCGGAAAATTATCGAAAACGTCGACGCCGCCCTCAGTCCAAGGGCAGCCGGTGGCGATTTTGCTATTGCGGCAGGAATGACAACCGGTGGTGGAGGTATAGGATTCCTGCATTTCGGCAGCTACGCAAAGAATGTTTCGATAAGAGACCTTGTTAAGGGCGCCCAGGAGCGTATGAGTATAGTCGGATGGTACGCGGATAGAGGTGTAATACTCTGTACTGACCTCCACGGATGGCTACCCGGCGCACCGTTCCCCTTAAGTGTGGGTATCGTCGGTCTGATAATAGAAGCTGTCACTTCAGCAGCACAGGGGCAGAAAGCCCTGTATCCACTGGTACACTGCATGGGCAATATGGTACAGGATACTGCCTGGATAAGGCTTGCCCCGAGACTAATCAGAGAATACCTCGATAAATTCGGGTATGAGGACTGTATGATTACCGGCTGCTGCCCGTCTCAGACACCTCTTTTCCCGGTAGCCAGACATATGGGTGGAGCCTTTGCTTATCTCTGCTATATCGCGATGGTCGGTTCATTCGCAAAGTGCAACGCCGTAGACCTGAGAAGCATAGACGAGGGAGCGGGAATCCCAACGACCGAAACCCACGAGGTCAGTTACCGTGCGGCTAAGTGGATTTTCGACGTAATAAGAGAACAGAGGATAGAAATCGATATTAAGGGCGTCGAGGAAGAAGAGAGAGTAACTGAAATTGAAGTCAGGGCAATGATGGATAGAATCCTGGATCTTGGTGACGGCGATATTGCCGAAGGTACCGTGAAAGCCGTAGAGTCCGGAGTTCTGGATTCTCCCTGGAGTCCCAATATCACTATCAAAGACGAGGTGCTGGGTGTCAGGGATGCCAGAGGCGCCTGCCGCTATCTTGAGTTTGGAAACCTGCCCATACCCGAGGATATCAAGGAATTCCACCGTGAGAAGATAGCGGAGAGAGAAAGGATAGAAGGGAAAAAGGTCGATTACTACACGGCGGTCCGCGACCTGTGGAGTCTCAGTAAAGGCAAGATGGTCGGTTTACCGCCGTATGACCAGTAAACCCGCTTTCCAGATACAGTAGCATGACTTCAGAAGGAGCAGCAATGAAAAAAGTACCAACGATAATAACGGGAACCGTCGGCTCTGATGCCCATGTTATCGGAACCAAGGTTTTATCCCGCGCTCTTAAAGATGCCGGATTCAATGTAGTACCGCTGGGTATCCAGGTCTCACCGGAGGAGTTTATAAAAGTAGCCCAGGAGACAAATGCCGACGCTATACTGATGAGTTCGCTATACGGCATGGCTGACCTTGACCTGAAAGGGTTTAACGAAAAACGCCTTGAATCCGGACTCGGCGATGTTCTCCTTTACATCGGCGGCATTGTCGGACTGGGCAGACATGATTTTAAAGAAGATGAAGAAAAATTCAAGAAACTTGGATTTGACAGAGTCTATCCACCCGAGGCGGACTTAGATGCAGCCATCGAAGACCTGAGGAACGACCTGAAAGCCAAAAACAAGATGTAGCCAACACGTACCCCGCAGGAAGGTTTAATCAAGTGGATAGTATCAGACTTTTTATCGACTTCGGGAGTACATATACCAAAGTCGTCGCAATTGACCTCGATAAAGAAGAGATAATTTCAACGGTCCGGGTTCCCTCTACCGTAGAAACGGATATTACTCTCGCGCTCGATGAAGCCCTGAAACAAATAGCAGAAAGCACCGGCATCGGCGACCTCGAAAAGAAGGAGGCGTTAGCCTGCAGCAGCGCAGCCGGTGGTCTGCGTATGGTCTGCGCCGGATTCGTCCCGGACTATACCAGCAAAGCCGCGAATCATGCCGCTCTGGGAGCCGGAGCCAAGGTTACGGGCTGCTACTCATACAAACTCACCGAACAGGAAATCAGGGAAATAGAAGCTGCTGCTCCCGATATAGTCCTAATCTCCGGCGGAACGGACGGCGGAGATGAGCAGGTTATCATACACAATGCCAGAATGTTTTCTAATGCCAGCGATGCCATATCCAATATCATTGTAGCCGGAAACAAGACAACCTATGATGAAATCAGGTCGATTTTCAAAGATAATGGGAAAAATGTTATTTATACCGGTAACGTTATGCCTGAAGTAGGAGTCCTTGACGTAACTCCCTGCAACAGAGAAATAAGAGACTTGTTTATGAGAAATATAATCGAAGCCAAGGGAATCGCTCGAGCTAAATTAATTATCAAAGACGTAATCATGCCGACTCCTTCAGCCGTGCTGGAAGCGGCTAAACTTGTTGCCGAAGGGTGTGAAGGCGTCAGCGGGATGGGCGAGCTCGTTATAATCGATCCCGGTGGGGCAACTACCGATGTTCACTCGATAGCCCAAGGGCAACCGAGTGCAGGCGACACCATAATTGTCGGGCTGCCGGAACCTTACCTGAAAAGAACCGTTGAAGGCGACCTTGGTATAAAGCATAATATTGATACTCTCATCCAGCTCCTGAACGGGAGAGAAGTACCTCCGGGTTTTCCTGATATCGTAAAAGGGTTCCATGATGGAAAACTACCCGACACCGAGGAGGAATTCGCCTGCCACAAACTGCTGGCAAGCGTCATGGTAGAGGTAGCAATGGAGCGGCACGCCGGGAAGTTAGAGGTAATAAATACCCCAACAGGAGAGAAGCTGATACAGCACGGTAAGGACCTGACTGAAATCGAAACCGTTATCGGTACAGGAGGTCCTATCGTGTTTTCCGATAGTCCACGGGAAATCCTGAGAGGAGTCCTGTTCCGTAAAGAGGATATGTTTTCTCTCAAGCCGAAGAAACCGAAATTCTATATAGACGAGAACTACATTTTCTTCGCCGTAGGACTGCTCGGCCAGGTGGAACCGAAGAAAGCGTTAAATATAGCGAAAAAATACCTGAAACGGATATAGTATAAATATTAACCGAACCGGAGATATGAAGTATGCTTGACAATTGCCGGGTACTGGACTTAACCGATGAAAAAGGCTTCCTGTGCGGCAAGATACTCGCCGACCTGGGTGCCGACGTTATTAAAATCGAAAGACCTGGAGGTGGCCCTTCACGAAACGTGGGGAGTTTCTGGCATGACATACCCGACCCTGAAAAGAACCTGTACTGGTTTGCCTATAACTCGAACAAAAGAGGAATTACCCTGAATATTGAGACTGCTGACGGCAGAGAGTTATTCAAAGAACTTATTAAGACTGCCGATTTCGTCGTCGAGTCGTTCGTACCGGGGTATATGGATGGACTGGGTATCGGATATTCGGCAATCAGCAAATCGAAAAAAGAAATAATATGGGCATCCATCACACCCTTTGGACCGGAAGGTCCTTACAGAGACTTTAAAGACTCGGATATCGTAGTTATGGGGATGAGCGGAACGATGTACCAGACGGGTGAACGTGACGAGGCACCGTTACACATAAGTATGCCCCAAGCCTGCCTACATGCCGGAGCGGATGCAGCCGTAGGCTGTATGATGGCATACTACCACCGTGAGAAAACGGGGAAGGGACAACTCGTAGATGTATCGCTGCAGCAGAGCGCCGGATGGTTTCAGGCTAATGCCATACCGGTGTACGAACTCAGCGGTGGAATACTGAGACGGGCAGGAGCTTTCCGTGCCGGAATGAGCAAGGATGTTGGCCAGAGACAGGTATGGCCATGCAAGGACGGATACGTGTTCTTCAACGTGATAGGTGGCAAGCAGGGCGCCAAGGTTCTCAGCGCCCTGACGGAGTGGATGAATAGTGAAGGGATGGCGACCGAATATTTACTGAACAAGGAATGGGACAACTTCGATATGTTTTCCGTTGCCAGGGACGAAATGGCATATATACAGGAACCCATCGGCGAATTTTTCAAGACTCATACCAGCAAAGAGCTGATGGATGGAGCTGTACCGAGGCAGGTATCCATAGGACCCCTCTCCAGCATGAAAGACCTGCTGAATGACGAGGGTCTAAACGGCAGGGATTTCTGGAAAGATATCGAGCATCCTGAACTGGGTGTTACTCTACCCTACCCCCGCCAGTTCGTACATTCTTCGGCAGAGGACTATTCCACCCGCTTCCGGGCACCATTAATTGGCGAGCATAACGAAGAAGTTTACAGCAGCATCGGACTGTCCAGCGAGGAAATCATTACTCTGAAACAGGCTGGAGTAATATAGAGGAAGAGGAAGAATTGGATACAGAAAATAACGAAGGTGTTTTCAGCGGCTTAACGATATTGGCGTTTTGCTGGGCGGTGGTAGGACCGCTCACGATGAAATTCTTTGCCGACAACGGAGCAAGGGTAATCCGGGTAGAAACCAGCAAGCGTCCCTGTGTGATGAGAGCTTCAGGTCCGTATAAGGATAACACTCCTAACCTGAATAAAGGCGGGTATTTCAATTACTATAACTCGAATATATTGAGCCTCACCCTGAATATGGAGCTTCCCGAAGCCAGAGCCATAGCGAAAAGACTTGCTCTGGAGTGCGATATTTTCATGGAGAACTACACACCCGGCAATATGGAAAAATGGGGCCTTGATTATGAAACTCTGAAAAAAGAACGACCTGATATTATAATGCTGCGGCAGAGTGGTTATGGCTCCTGGGGACCCTATTCGCGGCTGCCGGCATTCGGCATGGTACTGGTACCAATCACTGGTTTGCCTAACTATATCGGCTGGCCTGGCAGAGAACCATTGCCGGTGGGAGTTTCTGCTTACACCGATTGCATCAGCCCGCGTTTCGCCACGGCGGCGGTAATAGCAGCAATGGACTACCGGAACAAGACCGGTAAAGGGCAGCTACTCGACCTGTCACAGTTCGAGAGCGCGATATATTTCATAATGCCGGGCGTTCTGGAGTATGCCGCTAACGGAAGAGAACCGGAAAGAATCGGTAATGCTTCGGAGTACGCGGCTCCTCACGGTGTCTATCCCTGCAAAGGCGATGACCGATGGTGCACCATAGCTGTATTCAGCGATGACGAATGGAAAACCCTGTGTCAGGAAATCGGTAAACTCGAATATACAGAGGACCCGCGGTTCAATACACTGCTGAACAGGAAGAAGAACGAAGAGGAACTGAACAGGCTCCTCGGACTGTGGACAATCAAGCGGACGTCGGAAGAAATAATGGAGCAGTTGCAGGCAGCCGGTGTAGCCGCCGGGGTTGTCAAGAACACTGCCGATATGTATGAAGACCCTCAGCTTCGAGAACGTGATATGTACTGGAAAATGGAACACCCGGAGATGGGGCAGTTTACCCACCTCGGTCAGAGCTTCCGTCTGTCCGAAACTCCAGCCAGACCATACAGACCGAGTCCGCTTCTCGGGGAGCATACCGAATATGTTTGCACCCAGATACTCGGTATGTCCGACGACGAGTTCGTTACATTGATGCAGGAAGGAGTGTTCGAATAACAGGACGGATTATACGCTCTGGATTATACTATACGTAATAATATCGTAACGGAGTCAGATAATGGATGCTTCTTATGGTTTCGCCAGGAGTTTCGTAAACACAAAATTTGAAGACTTGCCACAGGACGCCGTCGAAGTAACCAGAAGAGAAATACTTGATATCCTCGGGGTTGCTCTGGGCGGCTCGGGTAAACCAGGGGTAAAAGAACTGCTGGAACTGATTACCGACTGGGGTGGGAAAGAAGAGAGTACTGTATTCTGCTATGGCAACAGGGTCCCTGCGCCCAATGCAGCCCAGGTGAATGCCACTATGAGTCATGCCCTGGATTATGACGACACCGGTTCCGGTCCGACACACCCCTCGGTGGCTATCGTTCCTACGTGTCTGGCACTGGCAGAGCGGAAAGGCGGACTCAGCGGGAAAGAGCTTATCACGGCGGTTGCCCTGGGTGTGGATATGATGTGCCGATTGGGGCTTGGATTCAGGAGGGTCATGGAAACGATGCCGCCTGAAATCCTGGAGACTCTACCCGGTAAAACCCAGCCTGCAGCAGGCTGGCACCTTACACCTCTGTATGCATTCATCGCTTCGGCGGGGGCTGCCGGAAAGATACTGGGACTGGATGAAGAGCAAATGATAAATGCACTGGGTATCGGGTATCACCAGAGCGCAGGAAACGGTCAGTGCGTGCTGGACGGTGCAATGACAAAAAGGATGGGCCCCGGTTTTGCCGCCAGGGGCGGTCTGATGGCAGCATTGATGGCTGAGAATGGTATTACAGGAGCACCAAATATTTTCCAGGGTGAGGACGGTCTCTTTAGCGTGTATCACCGGAATAACCTTGATGCGGAGTTTCTGACTGCCGACCTGGGGAAGCGTTTCGAGGGAGTGAACGTGACCATGAAACCGTACCCCTGTTGCGCCGGGACTCACGGCTATGTCGGCGCCACGTTTTCTCTGATAGAAAAACGCGGGATTCAGGCAGAAGATGTTGAAGAAATTATAATAGTCAGCCGGGAAGGAGACGTACTCTGCGTTCCGCTGGAGGTAAGAAGCCGCCCGCGAAACCCGGTCGACTCCCAGTTCAGCGTACCCTGGGCTGTTGCCGCCGTTATTGCCAGAGGTCGGGCGGGAATAGGTGAATTCAACGAAGAAGCAATCAGGAGTGCCGATATCCTGGAGACTGCCGCGGAAATCCGTCTCGAAGAAATTCCTGGCGCAGCAAGAACAAGTGATAACAATCCCCTTAAGATAGAGATTAGAATGAAGAACGGACAGACATTCTCCGAGAAGACAGGTAATCCTTTGCAGGTAAGAGGGATATTGCCTTACAGTGATTATGAGAGGAAATTCAGAGATTGTGCTTCATACGCTGCCAGGAAGATACCCGATAAAAACATAGACATGGTGGTGGAACTGGTAGGCAGACTTGAAGAAATTAACGACGTTACCGAGATTGTCGAGCTTATTTCCTGATTAAGTATATAAAGTATTGGTTAGGAGGCATGGGTATGGCTTCTCCGCTGGATGGTATAAAAATCCTGGATTTCAGTATTGCTATAGCAGCCCCACTGGGTGGAGCTATGCTTACCGATATGGGTGCCAGAGTTATAAAAGTCGAACGAATTCAGGGTGAACCACAGCGACTTGGTCTCCCTGCCGGAATGGATGATGTTATTGCCGACAGGCTGGCAAAGGAAGCCATCGATACTTCATCCTGGGTTGCGCTTAACCGTGGTAAGGAAGACCTGGCAATCGATATTCGGGAAGAAAAAGGTAAAGATGTAATCGACAAACTTGTTAAGGACACGGACGTAATACTAGAGAGTTTCCGTCCCGGCGTGATGGATAGACTCGGGCTGGGATATGAAGCAGTCTCTAAAACCAATCCCCGCATTATCTATTGTTCGGTTACAGGGTACGGAGAGACCGGTCCGGTGGCACACCGTGCCGGAGGAGATATGTGGAGCCAGGCTATGTCCGGCATGATAAGCGAAGGAGCCCATCCCAACGGCAGACCTCAAATGTCAGCTCTGGGCATGGTGGACAATACCTGTGGCATCCTGACAGCCTATGCGATTATGACAGCCCTGTATGTCCGCGAAAGAACGGGCGAAGGGCAGTATGTAGCCCTCAACAATCTCAGCGCAGCCATGTACCTCCAGTTTTCCAGCCTGGCAGGATACCTCATGGACCGCATGAGTCGTCCTAAATCACAGAAGCGGGAAGAAGGGGGAGGAATGGCGCCGCCGTTCGGTCCTTATAAGGCCAAAGACGGTGACGTGTTTACCATTTACGGCTCAGACCCCCTCTGGCCAACCCTGTGTAAGGTTCTGGATATAGAACACCTGACGAACGACCCCAGATTTGAGAACGATACTGTCAGGAGAGAGCATATCGGAGAACTGAACCAGGTTCTCAATGAAGCGTTCGGCAAGAAAACAAGAGCGGAGTGGGCGCAACTGTTCAGAGAAGCTAAAATGAGGTGCGACCCCTGCTTGACCTATGAAGAACTGTGCGCCCATCCGCAAATTGAAGCCAATGAAATGATATATGCCACCGAACACCCGGTACGCGGAGAAATAAAGATGCTCGGGAATCCAATTAAACTGAAGAAGACTCCGGGAAAACCTCAGGGTCCCTCTCCATCGCTTGGTGAGCATACTGAGAAAATACTACTCGAACTGGGATACACACCTGAAAGCATCGCTGAACTTGAAAAAGAAGGGGTGGTAAAAATACTCCGCAAGGAGGAATAGAGATGGATGTGATATTCGACCTTGTCAGGCACATCGTTGCCACGAAATATGAGGACATCCCTGAAGCAGCCGTAGAGGCTGCAAAAAAGGAAATTGTTGACAGCCTGGCTACGGCACTCGGAGGGACGACAAAGCCGGGTATTGAAGAACTGGTGGATATTGCCAGAGAGATGGGAGGAAGCCCTCAGAGCACCATCATCGGCTACGGTTTGAAATGCCCCGCGCCTAATGCGGCGCAGGTTAACGGGTCGATGATACATGCCCTCGATTATGATGATGGTCATCCGGTATCACTGGTACACATAGGATGTATTGCCGTCTCCACCTGCTTAGCCGTTGCTGAAAGGATGGGAGATATAACCGGTAAAGAGTTACTTACGGCCATAGCCCTGGGACAGGATTTTGACTCCAGACTGGGACTGGCTAGCAGGCCGGATGGTGTCGCTCTCGGAGCCGGATGGCATCCGACCACTCTATTCGGTTTCATTGCCGCGGCAGCGATGGCATCGAAGGTTATGAGACTCGACGAAGAGAAAATGATTAACGCTATCGGACTTGCCTACCACCAGTGCGGCGGCGCCGGAACGGGTGTTGGGGATGGCGCGTTAGCCAAGAGAATGGGACCCGGATTTGCCGCCAAAGCAGGCGTCACGGCCGCTTTGATGGCAGAGAGGGGCATTACCGGTGAGAGAAGCTCTTTAGAGGGCAGAGAGGGCAGAGGCGGCCTGTATAACGTTTATATCAAAGGAGATTACAACCCCGAGATACTGACCAATGAACTGGGGAAGCAATACCTGGGAGTAGAAATCGGGGACAAACCATATCCCTGCTGCGGGTTCAGTCATCCGTTCATCGATGCAGCCCTTTCCTTAAGGAAAAAACACAACATCAAGGTAAACAGGATAAAAGAGATAGTAGCTCTGGGCGGACAATCCGGATACGGACTGTGCCAGCCGCTCGATATAAAGCAGAATCCGCGGTCTATAGTGGATGCCCAGTTCAGCATTCCGTACACAGTAGCCACGGCACTCGTCCGGGGTAAAGTTACTCTGGAAGATTTCACCGACGAGACGATAAAGAGAGAAAATATACTTGAGGTTGCCAGGAAAGTTTCCGGGAAACTCGATGACAGTCTCACCAGGCACGGAGTATCTCCGGGCGGGATAAGCATAGTAATGGACGATGGTACGGAATATTCTGACTTCGCGGAAGATTTCCTGGGAAGTGTCGGCAATCCTATGACGTTCGATAACTGCGCCGAGAAGTTCCGGGAGTGTGCCCCGTTTGCTCTGAATCCACTATCCCACAAAAAGGTTGAACAGATTATCGACCTTATCAGAAACCTGGAAAAGCTGGATGACGGAACCGAGCCGATACGCCTGACTGGTTAACAGAGACTATCTGTAAAATAACTCTTAATAAGAAGGTCTCCCGCCACTTGGCAGGAGACCTATATAAATACTAATGGCTTAGAGTACCGACCAGATAATTTCTATTTCTTTTCTTTTTTCTTCTCTTCCTTTAGCTGCTTCTCCAGTTCACCGGCTTTTTTTACCCGCTCTTTGTCACGCCACGACTGGTGAGTGGCTCTGTGCCATACTGCCCTGTCATCCCTGGACTTGGCTCTTGCCAGCGCATCCTCGACCAGCTTCGGTACCTCCTTACCTTCCGACTCCAGCTTCGCTTTCAGATTTGCCAGCGCCCTTGGAGTCCGCGCCATACCTCTGCCTTCGGACCTCTCCGAATGTTTTCTGTCTCCCGGCGGTCGTCTGCCCGGAGCGGAGATTGTCCATATATCCTGGCACGCAGTCGTGTAGCCCTGCAGGTCCATCGTATGATGGACTGCCTGCTTTATATACTGCAATGCGGTAAAGGTAAGGGCTTCGTTCTCCGCGACACGTTCTGCATAGGCAAGAGTCTCCTTTTCCAGCGTCTCAAAATCAGGAAATATACGGTTGACCATATGGTACTCGTGGCATTCGCGGGCGGTCAGGAACCTGTGTTCGTACATAACCTCCAGCATCTTGCGCGGTCCCCAGTCCCACGTTCCCGGGTCGCACTGCCCGACCTCCGGCAGGAACAGGGCGTCCTCCGATGCAAAAATCACATCCATCACTCCGGCAAGGAAATATCCTCCCCATATGCAGTAACCGTGCACCATGGCGATGGTAGGCTTGGGAATGCGGTGAAATTTATACAGGTGCATGTCCTGTAAAAAGTACTGGTGCTGTTTGTCGTAGTGCTTCCAGACCTCACTCTCAGAGCCGTAGTCGTTTACCAGTTGTTCGGGCGTTCTCCTGTCCGACATCATGGGCGCTGACTCGGGTGTCAGCCCGATTGCATCGTGCCCGCCCGAGAAACAGGGACCCGCCCCTGAAATCACGGCAACCTTGCATTCAGGGTCCTCCGTAAAGCGGTCGAAGGCGTCTTCTATCTCAGCGTACATGGGGTGGCTTATTGCGTTCAGATATTCAGGTCTGTTCAGTATTATCCTGGTCACCTTGCCCGGTTCATATAAAATACTCTGATACTCCACTATCCTTCCCCTTTTATATATATTATGTATTTATATTATGTATTGTAATGACATATCTTAACTACTGACTAAAGCTACTGTCAAATACCGATTCGAATGAATATAGGCTGTGTGACCTTAATAACAATAAAAAGGGGGACTGGTTTCAGCCCCTTGACTAGCACTGTTTTACCGGGATAGCTCTTACATTAGACCCGCAACCCTGATGCACTGCCCCGTGATTTTCCTGGAAACATCCGAGCAGAGGAAAGCGGCAACTATCCCGAGTTCCTCGGGAGTGGTGGTCCTGCCGGATGCCGCCATCTCCTTGACGAATTTATCCACATACTCCTGCGGAAAATTACTGGCTTTGTGAAAATTAGTGGCCCCCAGACCTGGTGCCATACAATTAACGTTGATGCCATATTCGTCAACTTCTTTTGAAAGGGCATTGGTAAATAATGTAACTCCTGCCTTTGCTGCTCCGTAAACCCCGCCGGTACTCATTCCTGATAATCCGGCGGTAGATGACATGCTGACAATCTTGCCGCTCTTACGCTCTATCATTTGAGGAAGAACTGCTTGCGTAACAATCATGGTTCCTCTCAGGTTAATGTTGATATTCGTATCCCATTCATCTTCGGTAGTATCAACGAAAGGTTTGGGCTGTGTGCCGACTCCTGCATTATTGATTAAAATATCTATTTTACCGAACTCTTTGAGTGCTGCTGCTACTCCCTCCTTAACTTCGGCAGTACTGGTGATATCCATTTTCAGGGCAATAGCCTTCCGACCCAGCCCTCTGACATCAGCCGCTGTTTTTTCAGCACCCTCCATATCCATATCACAAACTACGATATCACATCCTTCTTTTGCCAGAGTCATCGCCATACCTTTTCCGAAACCGATCTGACTGCCGGCTCCGGTGATTAACGCTACTTTATCTTTTAAACCCAGGTCCATTATTTCCTCCCTTTGAATAACTCTCTTTTTATTGTTTCCTCGCTAATGCTAAATATGGTATGCCACCAGGCCGGTTAAGAACCAGTCGCTCCTTATACGTTAAGACACTGCCCCATTATCCGGTTAGAAATATCAGATGCCAGAAAAGCCACCGCGTTCCCTATATCTTCAGGAGTCACGAATCTTCCGGCTTCGACTGCTTTTCCAACAAAACTATCGGTGAACTCCTTGGGAAATTCGTCATAAAAAGCAGTGTTTCCCAGACTGGGAGCTATGCAATTAACGCTTATACCTGCGTTTGCCGTCTCTTGAGCTAGAGAGCGTGTAAAAATGATTACACCCGCTTTAGCCGATGTGTATGCAGTACCTCCAGGTGTACCCATAATACCGCCGATTGATGAAATATTGACGATACTGCCGCTTCCTCGTTCTATCATTTGCGGCAGAACAGCCCTGGTGCAGTGTGTCATACCGATAAGATTCAGGTTGATATCTTTTGCCCATTCTTCTTCGGTGGTGTCGACGAAACTTTGCGGAGGGGTGCTGCCGCCGGCATTGTTTACCAGTATGTCTATTCTACCGAACTCATCCAGCGCCTTCTTGACAGCATCTTTTACCTCGGCACTGTTGGTAATATCCGCTTTTACAGCAATAGCCCTGACACCTGTTTGCGCAATTTCTGCGGCTGTTTGTTCCGCGCCGTTTATATCTATATCACATGCGGCTATATCACACCCTTCTTTCGCTAAAACTTGCACAATACCCCTCCCAAACCCTCTCTGGCTACCGGCACCTGTTACCAGGGCTACCTTTCCTTTCAATCCAAGATCCATTCTTTCCTCCTTCTAAAGAAGAATAAGCTTAAAATCCACTATTCCCATACCAGGCATTTTCAAAAATACCTCCTCGGCAAATCAGAAAATGCCTGAATAGACTTTTTGCCAGTAATATTAGTTATATAAATCAGGTTTGTCAATTTGATATTTAGGTAATATGATAAATAGTGAAATACATGCACGAATTACTGGTTTTGACATGGCTGATATACTTAAGTAGTATTGGCCAAAACCATTCCGGTCGAGAGGAGAAAAGACAGATGGCAAAGTCTGACTATGGAAAATATATCGTTAAAAAGCCTGTGTACGATAGTAAAGAGCTTCCGATAAAGAATTATCAATCACCCCCGATGACTTTCATTAGCAACAGCCTGATTCCCGGTAGCAATAATTATGTACAGCTTGGCTGGATATACGGTCTTCCGGAACCGAGAACGGTTATCGGTGAACATACCCACGATTTCGACCAGATTATTATCTACTGGGGAAGTGACGCAAATACCCCGCAAGACCTTGGTGCAGAGATAGAATATTACATCAGTGGACAGCCAATCACTTTCAACACAACAACGGGCATTTTTATTCCTAAAGGAACTCGGCACGGCCCGGTTACCTGGAACAAATTCCGTTTTCCTCATCTGCAGATGAGCCTGACGCTGGGTACAGGTGATGTTAAGGATGTATTGCCCGAAAATAAAATACCGGAATCCGGTAAAGTAGCACTCCCGAAAAACGACCTGTTCGATTACGAGCAGTATGTTGTTCGAAATCCGATGCGTGAAACGGGGGGTATATTTACTCGGGGAAGACAAGCACCCACGATGACATATATGAGCAGTATCCAGGTAAACGCAGCCAATTGTTACATCGAATTCGGCTGGATATGGGGAGAAGTCGAACCTAGTATAGGCAGGATGCGGCACGAAAAATATAACGAAATCGTCCTTCACATAGGAAGTGACCATAAAAACCCCGAAGCACTCGGTGCAGATATGGAGTTTGGTCTGGGTGGAGAGTTATTCCCAATGAATACCAGCTTCGGAGTTTTTATACCCAGGGGACTAAACCATGGCCCATTGAATTTCAAAAAGTGCACCAAGCCATACATAGAGATGGCGATAATGCTCGGTGCCGGTACATTTGCTGAAGGTTGGGCTGACAGTTTTTTCGATTAATCCTGCTTCTTCAGGTCCTGCAGATATATACCTCCGGTTCCCATCGCGGTATGGAATATCGGCCTGTCCACTCTCCTGATTATCAGGGGACAGTGGTACATACCTCTCGGTATGAAGATAAGACAACTTTTAGTCAGTATTTGGGGTTCGTCTTCCAGCCACAGCTCGATTTCCCCGCCAAGGTCATACGGGTCTTCAACGTTGCTACCGATAAAAGTTACCACTTCATCGAAATCATGCGCATGTGGATTAGGTTCCGCCGTGCCCGGTAATTTACCTCCGGGTAGAATCCAGACACACTCTACATAGAAGGCATCTTTGATTATTTCATTATCAAGGTAAAGCAGTTGTATACGTCCGCCCTCACCTGGTTTGGGAATACGGAAAGGGTCCGGTCCCTGCCTGTCCGGGGAGAGTTTCGAGGCAAGTTTCAGTTCAGTTATAACGTGTTTACCATATTTAGATTCAGACATCTTTCAGGTATACCTCCGTACTTTATTACGTTGATAAACGCCAGTTTCTACTGCAATGTGTTATCAGTCCGAAACTTAACATAGAATCACCCCAGTATTCAATGGTTTTACCCGTTTTACAGCTAAGTAATGTTGACGCGGATGCACGATTATAGTATTTTTAATTACTTTTACATTGTCATGCAATCGTGTATCTATTACCGCTATTTAGAAGGTTTTTACTGACCCCGATAATCCTTATTTTTAACTTTACTCTTATGAATAAATCCAGCATTTACTGAAACAGTTATTAGTTATAAAGAGGGAGTATCAAGATGATACTCCCTCTTTATTTTGTTATGGGCTACTATTCCATCGGGTAGTCCGGCTGATTTAGATA
>CAZCMK010000008.1:44356-47403 GCA_964499775.1 uncultured Dehalococcoidales bacterium
CTCTTTATTTTGTTATGGGCTACTATTCCATCGGGTAGTCCGGCTGATTTAGATAGACAATAAGATAGAATTCTTTGCCTTCCTTGAAAGGGCTGCTGTACCACATTGGCCCGTGGGTGACACCCGCAGGGATATAGATGACTGTAGTTTCATCAAAGGTATGCTTCTCTCCTTCTTCACCCATTTCGAAGGTAACAGTCGTTCCCAGTTCTGCGTCCGTACCCGCAGCAACAAACATAACGATCTCATCGACATCTTCATGCTTGTGCTTCAGAAGGAAAGGTTGATTAGGTGGAGCTTCAGATGTCCTCTGAATACTTACATATACGGGGCATTCGGCAAAAGCATCAGCATTAAGGTATACTCCTGAGCCAGAAGGAGCTGCCGTTCTTTCCTTTCCACCTCCTTCACGGATTCCTTCATTAAAACTTTCGCTGTGAAAAGCCAGTTTCCCGTGCGGGGACACATTAACAGGTCCGGTTCTGATATATTTACCATATTTCGTTTCAGCCACTTTCCGGCACCTCCTTATACCTGCGTATGTATAAAAACCCCTATCATCTATATAGACAATAGTTGAAACGGTCAACCACAGTCTTTACAAAATTCCACTCCTTCGCAGTGTTTTGAGTTATAAATGGATACTTTAACTATTTCACATACCCGCTAGATAAGTGCGTATAGTCTATTAACAACACCTGAAGATGTCAAGCTGTGGAACATGATTAATTTCAATCTATAGAAAAGAGGTTAAGACTGATGATACCACTCTATTCATTCATATATAGGGTTGTTAAGATGACAGCCTGCCGGTTAAGATAGATGAGAAAGCCGCTGGCGGAGTCGGAACAGGATAATGACTATGAATACAAAAACAGTCATAACAGGCATTTCAGGATGTATCGGACACATACTTTACGAGAATCTTAAAGACAGATGGGAAATATCCGGTATCGATATCAGAGAATCCCGGGACCTACCCGTAATATTGGCGGATATTAATGACTATGATAGTCTTCTCAATACCTTCAGAGATGCCTATGCCGTAATACATCTGGCGGCTAACGCTAGTGCGCGTGCTTCCTGGAATGATGTTTTTGTCCCGAACATTTCAGGAACACAAACCGTTTTTGATGCTGCATACAACGCCGGTTTGAAAAAAGTAATATTTGCTTCCTCGAATCATGTTACGGGGCTTTATGAACAGGACGAGCCTTATCGAAATATCGTTGCCGGACAATATGAAGGAATCACCCCATCCGGTATTCCTCAAATCGACCACACGATGCCTATACGTCCGGACGGATATTATGGGGTCAGCAAAGCTTTCGGAGAGGCTCTGGGACGTTACTATTCCGAAAGATTCGATATGCAGGTAATATGTATCAGGATTGGCACGGTCAGTAAAGATAACCGCCCCCGTTCTGTTCGTGAGTATGCCACTCTGTTCATGCACCGTGACCTGGTGACTTTAGTCGATAAGTGCCTTATGGAACAGAATATAAAGTTCGAGATATTCTACGGCGTATCTTCCAATAAATGGAAATTCTGGGATACCGCTCATATCTCGGATTGCCTGGGGTGGACTCCTGAAGAAAACGCAGAGTCATTTCGTACGTAATTGCTCACTCTGTTGCGTGTATAAATATACCTATCTATATAACTCGTCTGGTCATCGACCACCCGCTCCGGAGACCCAAATTGCAGCAACCATAGTACCGGGTTTGAAATATACCGGGGAACATAACGGTTACACATTCTGGACAATTGATACTTGGCGCAATAAAATACTTTAATGTTAAGTACCATCTATGTATTATAACTATTAGTAACAAAAGTAATGAATATAGGATGCCTTATTGTGGATTGAAACGGGAAATCCCAATAAGAATAGACAGAACAATGGAGGTAATCGGATGAAACTGAAAGACAAAGTTGCTATTGTGGTTGGAGGTGCCAGTGGTGTCGGAAGGGCTTCAGCAACACTCCTGGCCCAGGAAGGTGCCAGGGTAATGATAGCTGACGTGTTCATAGGAAATGCCAACAAGGTTGCCGATAATATCAAGGCAAAGGGTGGCGAAGCGTCAACGGTAAAAGTAGACTTCAGATATGAGGATGAAGTTAATGAAATGGCCAGGGTCACCCTGGAGAAATACGGAAAAATAGATATACTGATTAATACGGCCGGTGGGATAGTGGGAACCCTATTACCGACAAACCTTACCGGCAACCTGCCTACAAGGGGAGCTCCGGTCGCCGAGCAGACGAAAGAGCTGTGGGACTGGATGATTGATATGAATCTGAATGGGCCCCGTCATTGTGTACGGGCGGTGATTAACCACATGATAGAAAGGGGTAGTGGCAAAATCGTTCTTTTCTCTTCTATTGCTGCGATAGATGGTCTGCCAAATAATTCTGACTATACTGCTGCCAAGGCAGGAATAATCGGCTTTACAAAAGCGCTTGCCAGAGAGGTGGCGCCTTACGGGATACAGGCTAACTGTGTTACCCCGAGCGCCACCTGGAGCGAAGGCAGGCAAGCGGCGATGGAATTTCACCGACCACAAGGACAGGAGATTACGGTTGATATGAGTGGACTTGCTATGCCTGAAGAGCTTGCCGAAGCAGTGCTGTTCCTGGTTTCTTCGGGTTCGGACCATATGAGCGGCCAGAACATCATATTCGGCATACCCATACCTCCTGGAGGCTAAACAGCATTTCCCATGTAATCTTGTATAACGGGGTTTTCGCGCAATACGGGCGGGTATTTTTACACACCGGGATTCAGGACGCGCCCAACGAAGAGAATGGCACCCGTTTCAATATCGCGAATCAGGAAGATGAAGGGATGATTTATGGTTACTTCAACCGGCTCCGCCGGCATTGCGGTCTCTTTCATAATCACTGCCGTGGCTGCCGCCGCCTCCGTACCCGCTTCATCGACCGAGACGAAAGCCCTGTGTAGAACCTCATCTATGAACAGGTCGGGTTTACCGGTCATCCCGGAGAAATCCGCACCGCCGGAAAAGGCTATCGGCATACCCATT
>CAZCMK010000008.1:47503-48860 GCA_964499775.1 uncultured Dehalococcoidales bacterium
GTTGCGCTTTCGTTGAAAGGGTACTGCCAGGCGGCATTGAAGTATATGGCGTTGGTAAGTACCAGGCGGGTTGCCGCGTCAATCGCACCCGGCGGAATCAGGTCTTTAATCCGCTCTTCCGTCTCATCGCTGACCCAGTCATTGATGGTGACACGCGACTTTTCCGTCTCATTTACGAAATCAAGTATCCTCAGGCCGGCGCCGTAATTTTCTGCCAGAACATCGAGAAAGTCTGGCAGGAAGCTATAATCCTTCTGTCCCCAGATAGCGTTGACAATGTTAAGTCTGAATCCCTCGCCATCTTTTCCCGCAGCGCCCTCACCCCGTTCACCAAGCTCGATATCCAGACTATTAAAAGCCGGGTGGAGAGTATCCTGGGAGAGGTAAAAGTGGAGAGTATCAGCCATCTGCTGTGCGGTCTCGCCGCGGGCGCCGGCGTATGTCATAGCCAGGGCAAGCGAGATACTGTGGGGAGAATAAAAGATGTTGCCGTCCTCCCCTCTGAGCGCCTGATAAAGGTCAAAGGCAAAGGCGCTGTTTCCTTCGACCAGCAGCGCTTCTTCAGCCGGGCTGACATCCGGCGAAGTTATCCTCGGTATTTCCGACTTTACTACGCCGGCTTCCGCTGTCTGACCACAGGCAAAGAGAGGCAGCAACAGTAGAATAGCCAATACGGATAATACTATCTTCTTCATCCCGTTTACCCCCATTAATATTTACTATTATATTTGTTTACTAAATATAACGTAAAAAGCCGTTATAAGTTAGGGGGCATGGTCCATTTAAACCAGAGTAAGTGTTTTTCGCATTATATAATTGATATTTCTTTTATCTATTCCAGATGCGCGTATCAAATATATACTATCGGATATCTCAGGTGCGAACGGATATAGTACTAAATAATGTTACAGAAATTACACATATATAGTTGACTTTACACAAGAAAAGAATTATGATTGGGGTTACTTTTAATATGATTCCTGGACTCGGAGGGTTACCATGTCTTTGAGCAAGGATCACTATATAAACCTCAAGAATGGCGTCTTTGACTCAACATCCAGAGATGACCTTGAGCACCTTTTTACCAGCTTTTCTAACGGCCCGAATAGCGATACTCTGGTAGTCCATTTCCATGGCGGACTCGTCGGTGAAAAGGCAGGAATGGCAGTAGCAGAGCGCCTGCTGCCCGTTTATCGCTCGGCCGGCAGCTACCCGGTATTCTTTGTCTGGGAGTCCGGGTTGCTGGATGTAATCAGTCATAATCTGGGTGAAATCTCCAGGGAAAAAATATTCCAGCTCTTTTAAACTTTCGTATTTGCCTATTGACATCTTAATATAAAGGAACTACACTTCAGTT
>CAZCMK010000009.1:0-14546 GCA_964499775.1 uncultured Dehalococcoidales bacterium
CTTTCTTTTTCCCCGGAATGGTGGCAGTTTAGCACGTAGGCAACTGAGCGTCAATTATATATACCTGTGAGTCTTTTCAGTATCAGATGAATGAATCACTCACCCCCTTTATCCCCCTCTCACACAGTTCCCTGATTTACTATGCGGTTGTTCTTCGGTGTGAGAGGGGGAGAGTATTTTAAAGAGGGGGCTAAGCCCCCTCTTTCATTATTACTCCCCTCTCCAGCCAAGAAAAAACCCTTTACTTTTCAATGGTACTGGCTGGAGAGGGGCAGGGGTGAGGTGTAAACTATTTATCATTCACAAGCGAAATCACAACCGTGACCAATTGACAAGAAGGACACCTCTGATTAAAGTGTAGTTTAGCAATTATCCGCATTAACCTCGAGAAGAAAGCAGTCAGGAGATACGATATGGCAGATAACGACATTTACTGGAACCCGATTCTGGAGACGTTACCCCGGGAAAAGCTCAGAGTACTGCAACTGAAAAAATTCCAGAGAATATTCAAATGGGCTTACGACAATTCACCCTTCTACAGGGAATTTTACGGCAATGCCGGTATAGAACCGGGCGATATCAAGACATTCGACGACATACGTAAAGTCCCCAAGGTGGAGAAGTCCCTGCTCAGGGATATACAGACAAAAGAGCCCTTCCCCTACGGCACAATACTCTCGGTACCCATAGAGAACGTAACGGAGTACCACCAGACCAGCGGCACGACGGGGCAGCCGGTCTATCAGGCCGATACCTGGCAGGACTGGGAATGGTGCGCCGAAACATGGGCTTATATCCTCTACGCTCAGGGGTACCGAAACTACGACCGGGTCTTCATACCTTTCGGGTATCACACCGCAATCGCCTACTGGATGGGGCATTACGGAGCCGAGAAGCTGGGCTGCGAGGTAGTGCCCGGAGGGGTGCTGAACACGGAGGCGCGGATACTCAAGATTCAGGAGGTAAGAGCCACCGCCATAATGGCAACCCCGACATATATACTGGGCATGGCCGATACCGCCAGGACCAAACTGGGTATAGACCCGGCAAAAGACCTGAATATACAGAAGATAACCGTTGCCGGCGAGCCCGGCGGCAGCATACCCACGACCAAGAAAAGGATGGAAGAGGCCTGGGGAGCCAAGGTCTACGACCATGTGGGCGCTACCGAGTTCGGCGCCTGGAGCTATGAATGCACATACCAGTCGGGCCTCCACGTCAACGAGGCATTCTTCCTGGTCGAGATAGAAGACATCGATACCGGCGAGCTTATCACCGAACCCGGCAGGAGAGGGAAGATGATAATCACCACATTCGACCGCCAGGCACAGCCATGTGTCAGGTTCGATTCAAAGGATATTATCGAGTGGAGTCCCGATGAAT
The DNA here is from genome assembly GCA_964499775.1 of uncultured Dehalococcoidales bacterium. GTDB lineage: Bacteria > Chloroflexota > Dehalococcoidia > Dehalococcoidales > UBA2162 > MGML01. The sequence continues at coordinate 1,384 of CAZCMK010000009.1, forward strand.
GCGATTGCGGACGCACCTTCAGGCTGATTAAGGGCGGCGTCGTCGGCCGGGCCGATGACATCACCAAGGTAAAGGGGGTACTGCTGGCTCCTACCTCTATCGAGGAAGTGGTAAGGAGCATCCCGCAGCTTGGTGACGAATACGAGGTGCTGGTAACCAAGAAAGGCGACCTCGATGATATTACCCTGAGACTGGAACTTGTCCCGGGACAGGAGGATAACACCGACGCCGCTAGAAAGGTACTGGTCGACCAGCTCAGGATAAAGACCGGACTGGGATATAACCTGGAGTTTCATGAATACGGCTCTTTACCGAGATACGAGCTTAAGGCAAAAAGATTTAAAGACATGAGGCCGAAGGAGCATTAAGATGGCAGAGAAATCCAGAATAGAGGAAATGGCTCGGAAAATATCATCCATCAAGCAGGCAACAAACGAACTGAAGAGTATGTCAGGCGGCATCCAGGCCGTGGACAGGAATGTCGACCGGATTCTGGCGAGCGTAAAAATGCTGGAAATCAACATATCCGACCTTACGGAAGTGCTCTAAATTACAGTCACTGTCTTAACTAATCATATCTGACTGTTGAAGAAATCGTGACATTGAAGGGTTGACAAATCAACAAACGTCATATATCCTTATACATAAGGATAACTCGTTAGGGTTAGCGTGTAAGGAGTAGTTCGTAAGGGCTACTCTTTACATTTGTGTATGACTACTTATTCTAAATAATAACGCCCATATTGGTTGACTTTTGATTCTATTACTTCGTTAAATCTGTTAGTAAAGTCGCTTGGTGGTTTGTGATATGGCTTCCCTTTCTCAAGTATAGTTTTAACTTTTTGACCATAAGCAACTAAATCAGCTAATTGTAAACCTGCAACATTATGAATTTTGGTTCTGAATTTAATCTCATTATCGGGAAATGCTTGGCAATAACCTTCTGGTGTACCATAATTTGTAAATCCATTTTGTCGGATATACTCAAACGCCCCTTGAATCTTTGTATCTTCTGTTTTTCCTCTAGCTTCTGCGACAATATCAGATTCTAATCCATAATAATTAAGATAACCACGAACCCTCCATAAGAGAACTGCGAGAGAATAAACATAGGCATCAAAAGTTTCCATCGGGTATCTTTCTATATGTGCCTTTTTATCAATCACAACCGTAAATATTTCCATTTCTGTTGTTCTATATAAATTTAGTATTGCAGTTTCCCATTCCTTACGTAGCTTTTCATCTACTAAGACGCCGAAGGCATGCTTTTTATAAACAATCCAATTTCTAACGAGGACAGGTGGAGAATCAGGGTCATATTTTAAAAAATATTTCTTAAAAGACTCAAGAGCCTGGGGAACATATTTATCATAATATCCCTTGTCAAATAGGACACCTGTTAATCCTAAGTACCGACTCTCTAACTTATCAAGTTGTTTGTATCGGTGGTCACCTGTCTCATCTATATACAATCTATGACTTACCATAAGTTGAATTATAACATATATCATTAATTTGATTGTTTTAGTTTCAAAATGATACAATACCGATTATTCATCCTCATTGATTATGTAATTTCTGTATGTTATCATTAGTTGAGACGAATATGATTACGGAAAAAGGTAAAGCACTTGAACTAGCCATAGGCCAAATCGAAAAGAGATTCGGCAAAGGCTCCATCATGAAGCTGGGAGAATCTACCGCCATGGCAGGGGTGGAGGCTATTCCCAGCGGTTCACTATCATTAGACCTGGCCTTAGGAATAGGTGGTATTCCTAGAGGGCGGATTGCAGAAATTTTCGGTCCGGAATCATCAGGGAAAACCACTCTGGCTCAGCATATTATTGCTGAGGCGCAAAAGAGAGGGGGTATAGCTGCCTATATCGACGTAGAGCATGCCCTGGACCCCGGCTATGCAAAGCGCTGCGGGCTCAATGTCGACGAAATGCTAATCTCCCAACCGGATACAGGAGAACAGGCGCTGGAGATTACGGATGCGCTGGTCAGGAGCGGGGCTGTCGATATAATAGTTATCGATAGCGTTGCCGCCCTGGTATCCCAGGCGGAAATCGAAGGGGAGATGGGGGATTCTCATGTCGCCCTGCAAGCCCGCCTGATGTCGCAAGCCCTGAGAAAGCTTGCCGCCGCAATCGGAAAGACGGGGACAGCGGTTGTATTCATCAACCAGCTCAGGGAAAAGGTTGGCATTGTATTCGGTAATCCGGAGGTAACACCGGGCGGAAGAGCCCTGAAGTTCTACAGCTCGGTGAGGATAGACCTGAGGCGTGCCGACAGCATCAAGCAGGGGAACCAGATAGTTGGCAGCCATGTCAGGGTCAGGGTAGTGAAAAATAAAGTTGCTCCTCCCTTCAGAACAGCCGAGTTTGACATAATGTTTGACCACGGTATAAGCCGGGAGGGTGAACTTATCGACCTTTCTGTAGAGCTGGGGCTGGTAAACAAGGCTGGCGCCTTTTTCTCGTATGGTGATATTCGTCTGGGGCAAGGCAGGGAGAACGCCAAACAATACCTGTCTAAGAATCCTGAGCTTGTCCAGGAAATCGAACAGCAGATTAGAGCCTCAGCTATCACCAGCCAGCATCAGCCGACTGATGAATAAAATATTCTGACCCGTTAAATAAATAGAATAACAGAAATATTTGAAGCTGAGGCATCAGGTCTCAGCTTTGTTTGTTTGAAGGGAGGCCGGCTAGGAGATGAGTAAAATAACCGCGCTCCGTACCGGTAAAGGAAGGAGAAAGCGGGTAAACATATACCTGGACGGAGAGTACGCTTTCAGCCTGGAGGCTGAAGTAGCTGTACAAGAAGGTCTGAGGGTCGACCAGGTGCTATCGTCAGTACAGATCAAGAGGCTGGTAAGTTCCGATAATGTCAGCCGCTGCTACAACGCCGCCGCCCAGCTTTTAAGCTACCGTCCCCGCAGCGAACCCGAGCTAAAAGACAGACTGAAGCGGCGCGGCTTCAGCGTTGACAGCGTGGACGCGGTGATAACCAGGCTGAAAAAGCAGGGACTTGTGGACGATACCGCTTTTGCCCGGTTTTGGAAAGACAACCGGGAGTCCTTCAGCCCGCGAAGCCGATGGCTGACCAGAATGGAACTGAAGCGGAAGGGTGTAGCCGAAGACATAATAGGCAGGGTTGTCGATACCATCGACGACGAGGACAGTGCCTATCGGGCAGCGAGCAACAAAGTACGGACTTTACAACTATCCGATTATCAGAGCTTTCGCCGCCGTTTAGGCGGACATCTCAAGCGGCGGGGGTTCAGCTACGGGGTTATCAACAACACCGTTAACCGTCTATGGCAGGAACAGGTGAGTAACTCGATTAGTGAATCGAGATAATATAATATCCCGGTTTACGCCGGGAAGGGAGTTGTGAAATGGAAACAGGTTTGGTTTATGTGGCATTAGTTTCCATGTTTGTTATCGGTCTGATATTCGGAGGGGTGATTGTCTTCTTCTTCAGGAGGATGGCGATTAACCGGCAGCTCCGGACCGCGCAAAGGAAAGCCGCCAGAACGGTGGCAGAAGCCAGGGAAGAGTCAAAAGAAATACTGCGGGAATCAAAGGAGGAAATCGAGAGAAACAAGGCAAAGAGTGAAACGGAGCTCCGCGAGAGACGCAGCGAGCTGCAGCACCAGGAAAACCGGCTGTCTAGTAAAACAGAATCGCTGGAACGCAGAATGGAATCCGTGGAACAGCGCGACCGTAACCTCGCCAACAAGGAAAAGAATATCGAATCCCTGCGTAACGAGGTTACTGAAATCAGGGATAAGCAGATAAAGCAGCTAGAGGCAGTCTCCGGTATGTCCGGCGAAGAAGCAAAAAAGGAACTGCTGGACAGAATGGAGGTCGAGACTCAGGAGGAGACTTCCAGGCGTCTGCGTGAATGGGAAGAGAAACTGAAGGAGGAGAGCAACAAGATAAGCCAGGTAATCCTCGCCCAGAGTATCCAGCGCTGCGCCTCCGAAGTAGTATCCGAAATATCGGTAGTCAGCGTTCCCCTGCCCGGCGACGAGATGAAGGGCAGACTCATCGGACGTGAAGGCCGTAATATCAGGGCACTGGAACAGGCTACAGGAGTCGACCTTATCATCGATGATACTCCTGAGGCTGTAACCCTCTCCAGCTTCGACCCGGTGCGGCGGGAAATAGCCCGCCTGTCACTGACAAAGCTCATCACGGACGGGCGAATTCACCCGGCGCGCATCGAAGAGATTGTAGCCAAGACCAGGGAAGAGGTAGACGCTGCTATCTACAGCGCCGGCGAGCAGGCGGCATTTCAGGTTGAAGTGCCCGGACTGCGTCCAGAGCTTATCAGGCTGCTGGGTCGCCTTAAATACCGCACCAGCTACGGGCAGAACGTTCTCAACCACAGCATGGAGGTCGCTTTCCTGGCAGGAATGATTGCCTCGGAACTCGGGGCAAATGTAGCCATAGCCAAGAAAGCAGGACTGCTACATGATATAGGTAAGGCGGTAGACCGCGAGATAGAAGGCTCTCACGCCAATATCGGTGCCGACCTTGTGAAGCAATGGGAGAAGTCACCCGAGGTAGTACAGGGTATCGCCGAGCACCATCTGGAGACCACCAACACCAGTATCTGGGGGTATATCGTCTCGGCGGCCGACGCTATAAGCAGCGCCAGGCCGGGAGCGAGGCGAGAGTCTCTGGAGAGCTACCTGAAACGTTTGACCGCGCTCGAAGATATAGCCAACAATTTCAATGGAGTAGAGAAGTCCTTTGCCATTCAGGCCGGTCGTGAAATCCGTATTCTGGTAAAGCCGGAAGAGATAGACGACCTCGGAGCGATGAGGATGGCAAGAGATATAGTAAAGAAAATAGAGGAAGGGCTCAATTACCCGGGGCAGATAAAGGTGACCGTGCTCAGGGAAACAAGAGCCATAGATTACGCTAAATAGGAGGATACCAGAGCCCAGTGATAATAATAGCTATAGGCGATATAATCGGCAGGCCGGGCAGGCAGGCGGTACAAAAAGTCCTGCCCGACCTCCGGCAGCAGCACGGGATAGATATGGTGATAGCCAACGTCGAAAATATTGCCGGAGGTATAGGAGTAACTCCAGCCACCGCTACGGAGATGCTCGAATGCGGCGTGGACGTCATGACCTCCGGCAATCACATCTGGGCGCAAAAGGATATCTTTCCGTACCTCGATAGCGACATGCCCATCATCCGTCCTCTGAACTATCCTCCGGGTGTGCCGGGCAGAGGATACATAATCAAGGATAAGGTTGCGGTAATCAACCTGATAGGACGCACCTTTATGTCCAACTACGACTGCCCTTTCAGGACCAGCGACCAGCTACTGGCCGAACTCGGAAACCAACCGCCGGTGAAGATTATCGACTTCCACGCCGAAGCCACTTCGGAAAAGGTGGCGCTGGGGAGATACCTGGACGGGAGGGTCAGCGCCGTGCTCGGCACCCATACGCACGTCGGTACCATCGACGCTAAGATACTGCCCCGTGGTACCGCCTATGTTACCGATATCGGCATGACCGGGCCTATAGATTCGGTAATCGGCGATAACGTCGATGATGTACTCCAGAGGTTCCTGACCATGATTCCCAACCGCCTTAGCGTTGGCAAGGGTAAGGTCATGTTTACGGCAATGCTTCTGAATATAGATAATAGAAGCGGCAAAGCAAAGAGTATCGAGCGAATCTGCCAGGAGATAGAGGGAGAGGAATAGTGCCGAAGGTCGACCTGCACATACACTCCTCGGTATCGGACGGAGTTTACAGCCCGACAGAGATTGTAAAGAAAGCAGCGGAAAAAGGTCTTACGACCATCTCGCTGACCGACCACGATAACGTAGACGGCATCGCTCCAGCCCTAAAAGCAGCCGAAAGCTACCCGTCATTAAAGGTGATTCCCGGGGTTGAAATCAGCACCGATGTCCCGGAGGGAGAAGTCCACGTCTTGGGCTATTTCATAGATTATACCGACAGGGAGTTGCTGGCGGCTCTGGGGAAAATGCGGGACTCCCGCCTCAGGCGGGCGCGGAAGATGATTGCCAAACTGGCGGAGCTGGGATTAACCATTGAATGGGAACGGGTGAAAGAGCTTGCCGGCAGCGGTTCCGTGGGCCGTCCTCATATCGCCCAGGTACTGCTGGAGAAGGGTTATATAGCCACCATCAAGGAAGCGTTCACAAAATACATAGCCTGGGACAAACCCGCCTATGTGCCGCGGGACAAGATAATCCCGGCAGAAGCGGTGAAACTCATATTGCAGGCTAAAGGGCTGCCGGTGCTGGCGCACCCGCTGACATTCGTTGACCCGGAAGGACTGGTCGAAGAACTGGTAAAAAGCGGTCTGGCGGGCATCGAAGCATATTACAAAGACACCTCCGCCGAAGAAAGAAGCAGGCTCCTCAGACTGGCAGAAAAACACGGACTTATAGCAACCGGCGGCAGCGATTATCACGGACTGGACGAGAGCACCGAGGTAATGATGGGAGAAGCGAACGTACCGCCGGAAGTCGTCGATAGGCTGTTATCACTGGCAGAAGAGCGAGTGTTAAAAATAATCAAACCATAGCAGGGGAGGGCGTATGCTTGTAAAGTTTATACCTCTGATAGTAGCTGCATATCTGTTTGGTTCGATTCCGGCGGCGTTCCTGGTGGCGAAGTGGCGGAGGGGCGTGGATATCAGGCAGTACGGCAGCGGCAACGTCGGCGCCGCAAACACTCTTACAGTCGTGGGTAAACGATGGTCAATTGCCGTAACCATTTTCGATATTGGTAAAGGGGCTCTGATGGTCTGGATCGCCCAGTTACTGGGACTCGGTGTCGCCCAGCAGGCAGCAATAGGCGTCGCCGTCGTTGTCGGGCATAACTGGCCTGTATTTCTCCGCTTTCAGGGCGGGCGTGGCGTCTTCACCACCCTGGGTGTCATCACCATGTTGGCGCCCTGGCTGGGGCCGATAGCCTTAGTTTACCCTTACCTCTTTTTCGCTCCCTTCCACCTGATCTCTCTGGGAGTATCCACGGTAATGGTGATTTTACCCATCCTCAGTGCGCTGGCTAACAAGCCGCTGGGCATTGCCGAACCGCTGCCGACCACCCTAGGTATCGCTGCCCTGCTGGTGATAATGATAATCAGGCGGCTGACGGCGCCGAGAAGCCCGATAAGCGCTACGGTATCCACCGGGGAACTGATTACCTACCGCCTTCTTTTCGACAGAGATATCAGAGACAGGAAAGCCTGGATAAACCACCGGCGAGTTCAGGAAAAACCGGTTGAAGAGACCACGCAGGAGGAAGCAGGGTAACAGACCTCAAGATAATAATTAGTGTAACCCACTGAACTTATATCCACTGGAAATACATCAATCCGAGAAAACCAGTAAGGAGGTGCCAAATGGCACCTCCTTATCAATATAAAATTAATCAATAACTAAATGAAAAGCTATAAAAACATTTTACACCACTAGTATTTTGACTTTACACTACTTGACAATACTTGACAATATTGAACAATATTAATTATAATATATTCAAATGGCTGAAACAGATATATCAAAACTATTAACTATACAACAAGCGGCAGATAAAATGAATGTTTCAAGGCAAACAATTTATACCTGGATCAACAGTGGAAGGATAATTCCAGTACATACTCCTGGGGGAAGGAAGAGAATTCCAGAAGATCAATTAATAATTAGTCAACTAGAAGAAACTGAAACACGTAAAACTGATACTTACGAGATAGTGAATATCTCCAAATTTATCCCCGTGAGAACTGAACAAACAGGTATGAAAGAGAAGCTATGGTTTGTAAGAGAAGATGATAATTGGCATTGGGATCTTGAAGGAGATGAGTTCTTATTTAAAGTTGGACGACCCGGCACAGGAGAAAATTGGGCAGAGTTAATTACCTGTAAACTATGTGACTTAATTGGCCTACCGCATGCAGAATATAGTCTCGCTATATATAAAGGTAAGGAAGGAGTTATCACACCTAGTTTTGTACCATCCGGTATGAGACTTATCCTCGGAAATGAAATCATGCAACACATTGTAGAAGGATATAACAAAGAACAGCGGTATAAACAGAGAAAACATACTCTAATCAGAGTTCTATATGCTATTCGAAATAGGCTTAACGATGAAGATGAAACGGAACTCCCCGTAGAATGGAATAATCCGGTGGGTATAGATAATGCAGTAGACACATTTATTGGATATTTATTACTAGATGCGTGGATATCAAATACAGATAGACACCATGAGAATTGGGGCTTGATACAAGATCTTGCTACGGGAAAATACCATTTAGCTCCGACATTCGATCATGCTTCAAGTTTAGGTAGCCATGAAAAGGATACTAATAAATTAGATCGGCTAACTACAAAAGACTACAACAGAACAGTAGAGAGATTTGTTGAAAGAGCCAGATCTGCATTATATAAATGGCAGACAGATTCTAAGCCGTTGTACACAATAGATGCCTTTTTAGAAGCTGCAATGATAGAGAATAACGCTGCAAAGGTATGGCTTAACAAATTAGAGGAAATAAATATGGATGTAATTGGTATTCTATTGGACCTGGTTCCTGCTGAAATAATGTCTGAAACATCTAAAGAATTCACATGGAATGTCTTAGAGGTAAACAGGAATAGATTAATCGAAATCGAATCTTTATTCAATGAATTAGGAGAATACTGAAATGAAAGATCAGATTTATGTAGCGTGGCGAAGCCCAGATGATGCAAGTTGGCAGCCAGTTGGATTGTTATCTATTGATGATGATATCTATAGTTTTGTATATACAAAAGGGTCTCTAAAGAGTGACTTCGTACGCTTTCATCGAATGGAAAAAGGAAAGCAATATAGTTCCTCCAAGCTTTTCACTTTATTCACTAATAGGATTATCTCAAACAGACGACCGGATTATGAGAACTATTTAAGATGGTTAGAACTCGATGACAATGATCTCAATAAACTAAAAATGCTTGTACTTACTGAAGGTATCAAGGCTACTGATAATTTGGAATTTTTTCAACGCCCAATTCCGAACAATAAGAATGAATTTGAAGTAGTATTTGCCCTTCATGGATTACAGCATTTCCCAAAGCATGTAATTAATCGAGTGAATGACCTAAGAGAGGGCGAACGACTCTTTTTGAATCCTGATCCTCAAAATGAATACGATCCCGATGCAGTTCTCATCAGGACAGGTGACCCAATCTATTCAATTGGGTATTGCCCACGGTATTTAAGTCCTGATTTTGAATTATTATTATCAATGAATAATGTTGATGATGTAAAACTAACGGTAAAAAGGATTAATCCGGATGCACCACTGAATTTAAGATTATTGTGTAAAATAGTAACTCCTTGGCCAGATGGTTTTAGAGCCTGTGACAGAGATGAATTTCAGCCACTGGTCGATGAAGATGGTATTTTAAACATTAATGAAAATGCTGAGATCCCGATAATACCGTTAGGGATCTCAGCTCAGTCCAATGAAGACTTTTCGGGTAGGACAATTAATGCTATCAGTAACGATTCGAAAAGTCAAAAAGTAAGGTCGATTGCTTCCTCAAAGGACAATTATAAGAAAGGAGGCAATATGATAATGAAAAACTACCGATATGGGAGACGGAGTGAGTTAAAGGTAGCTAAATCACTACGTGGGAAGGGAGCGTCAGTAAAAGTAAGCCCCGGTAGTCGAGGCGCTGCCGACTTAAAAGCGGCTTTTTCTCCTGCAAAAAAATGGAATGTTCAGGTAAAATCTTCTAGGAGTAATCCCGCAGCTTCCCCATCAAAGAGGGATCTTGGACGACTAAAACAAAGTGCATCTCGAAGTAAGGCAACACCCGTTATTGCGAAAGTAACGCCAAAGGGAACTGTTTATAAATCAGCTCGGACTGGAAGAACGCTGAAGCCATAAAACTAGGTACTTCCTAACAGTTTATAAGGCGAGATATGGCCATATCTCGCCTTATTTTGCTCTCCCTTTTCGCCTCTTCTCAAGTTCTCCGCTTGAGGTAAGGAAGTCTCTGTGTCTGAGGATTGCCTCGCCAAGCTGCTCTATGCCTTTTCCGGAAGTAGCTTCTGTCAGTAAAACGGATGGTTTCCAGTCGCCGGGAAAGCGTTCCTTCATATCGATTACGGATTCGAGCAGGGTTTTCAGGCTGACGGCGCCTTCCCGGTCAGCCTTGTTGATAACGAATATATCCGCCAGCTCCATGATACCCGCCTTCATCATCTGGATATCATCTCCCATGCCCGGTATCAGGACGGCGATACACGTATCGGTAATTCCGGCGATATCCACGTCTCCCTGCCCGGAGCCGACCGTCTCGATAAAGACAATGTCCTTTCCCATCGCGTCCATGACGCTGACGGTATCCGCGGCAGCCTTCGAAAGCCCTCCCTTCCAGCCCCTGGAAGCCAGGCTGCGGATAAACACGCCGCTGTCAACTTCACGACCCTGCATCCTCATCCTGTCGCCCAGAAAAGCTCCGCCGGTAAGGGGGCTGGTAGGGTCTACGGCAACAACGCCGACGGTCATATCCTTATTCTTCCTGAAGAAATTAATCATACCGCCGAGGAGAGTGCTTTTACCGGAGCCCGGGGCGCCGGTAATCCCCACAATAAAGGCATGCCCGGTATGAGGGTAAATGTCCGCCAGTATCCCGGCAGCATCCGGGTCTTCATTCTCAATATCCCGGATGAGCCTGGCTGCCGCCAGAACATCGCCTTTCAAAATCCTGTTTACCAATTCAGATGCCATTTTTATATGGAGCCAGACTTTATAAAATAGTCATTCTCACTTTTTTGGAAGTCGGCATGTTCATGCTTTCTCTATTATAATAGATTCCCGCTTTCGCTTTAATCACGTGACAGGTTTTACTGGAATGAAAGAAAAACATGTCATTCTTCACCCGCCTGCCAAGCCTTGGCGGGCAGGTCGTCCTCGATTTCATCAGGGCTCAGAATGACACATTAGGGAAAAGTGCCTCTTGTTCTAATTTCAACCGTTTTTAACCATTACCGTACTGCTCGCGTAACTGCCGCTTGATTATCTTACCCATGGGATTGCGGGGAAGCTCATCGACAAAAACAATTGACCTGGGCCTTTTAAAACTCGCAAGGTTGGCGCGGCAGTGCTCCATTATATCCTCGGGGGTGACGGATTCTCCCTTTTTGACCACGACTACTGCCATCGGCAGCTCACCCCACTCCTCGTCGGGTACGCCGATTACGGCTGCCTCGTCCACCTTGGGATGAGAAAGCACCACGCCTTCCACTTCCTCCGGCGAGATATTTTCACCCGCCCGGATTATCATATCCGTGGCTCTCCCCGCCAGGAAGAAATAGCCTTCTTCATCCATATACCCAATATCGCCGGTGTGCACCCAGCCGTCTTTATCGATAGTCTTGCCCGTTTTTTCTTCGTCTTTCCAGTAGCCGCTCATAACTCTGGGGCCTCTGGCGACAATCTCTCCGACCTCGCCCTGCGGCAGGTCATTACCTTCTTCATCGATAATCTTCATTTCTACATCGGACATGGGCCTGCCGATGGAGGAAAGCCTTTTCAGCTTCTTCTCCCTTTCTTCCTCGGTGCCGGTAATGTTATGGTCCTCGGGGCTGAGAGTGGTGATGGTCGAAGCCGTCTCCGTCTGACCGAAGGCGTTTATAAAGCTGACACCCGGGAATAACTCCACCGCTTTCTTGATAACCTCGAGCGGCATGGGAGCGGCGCCGTAGGTGATTACCCTGAGGCTGCTAAGGTCGTACTTATCGAATTCAGGATGGTCAATAAGCTGTTTCAGCATTGTAGGCACCATCATTGCCCGTTTAGCCTTCTCCGCCTGCACAAGTCCCATCCATTCCACAGGCCCAAACTGCCTCTCCATCACCAGCGTCCTGCCGCCGTATATAGCCGCCATCATCGCCTGGATTCCCGCCACGTGGTAGAGAGGGACGGTAAGGATATTACCCTCTTCCGCCAGCGGGTCGGCAGGGCTGACGTTTTCCAGGACGTAGATAGAGAAGCTGTTGTGGGACAGCATTACGCCCTTGGGGAACCCCGTAGTACCGGCGGTATACACCAGAATCGTGGTATCCTCGTCACCGATATCGGTGAATATTTCATCGGCTGGCGCTTCTTTGATAATATCTTCGTAGTAAAGCATCCCTTCCTGTTTACCATCCAGGGAGACATAATTTTTAACAGTCTTCAGTTCCGGTTTTATCGAGTTCACCAGGTCGGTATAGCGGCCGCCGATTAATATGGCGCCCGATTCGGAGCTGTTGAGCATGTAAGTAAGCTCATTCCCCTTTGCCCTGAAATTCAGCGGGACGTAAATAGCCCCGATTTTTGCCACGGCAAAATAGACCTCCACACACTGGTTGGTATTGACCTGAAGCATGGCTACCCTGTCGCCCTTCTTTACACCGAGATTCATCAGGGCGTTGCCCAGCCTGTTTACCCTTTCATTCAGCCTTCCGAAGGTATACCTGCCGCTTTCAAAAATAATGGCGCACTTGTCCGGACATATTGCGCTGGCGATACTCAGAAACTCCGTAGTGTTCAACTTACTCTTTTGACCTCCTGTATTATTCGCTCCGTAATGCTATTCACAAAAGAGGTTTCTCCAATAACCTCAGAAACCAAAATTTTATGAGGCTGATAACAGGTTGCTGAGATTAGCCTCAAGCTCCAGTCCCCGCTCCAGGCTCAGGTCCAGCCCCCTGGTAACAGCCTGCTTGGCATAGCTTACTGCCAGAGGGCTGTAAGCCTTGATTGTATCGGCAATCTTCTCGACCGCAGGCAGCAGTTCTTCCCGCGGGACCACTTTATTGACCAGTTTCATTCGGAGGGCTTCATCGGCTTTGACCCACCGCCCGGTAATAAGTATATCCAGGGCGTGCGCCCTGCTTATAATCCGGGGTACGGTCTGGCTGCCGCCGGCGGCGGTGATTATTCCCAGCCCCATCTCCGGGGTGCCGAATTGTACGTTTTCCGAAGCCACACGGATATCGCAGCAGGCGGCTATCTCCACGCCGTCGCCCAGGACATAGCCGTGCAGGGCGGCGATTATCGGTTTATCGATACTCAGGAAACGTCCCCAGACATCGCGTTCCCAGCGCACCTGCC
>CAZCMK010000009.1:14646-30755 GCA_964499775.1 uncultured Dehalococcoidales bacterium
GGTTTATCGATACTCAGGAAACGTCCCCAGACATCGCGTTCCCAGCGCACCTGCCGGGCAATTACCGGCGACGGGGCGGTGAGAAATTCTGTAAGGTCGGCGCCGGCGCAGAACGCCCTGTCTCCGGCGCCCTTGAAGATGATTACCCTGACATCCGGGTCGTCCCTGACAGCCGCCAGGACCTGGTAAAGCTCGTCCCTCATCCTGATATTATAGGCATTCAGGGCTTCCGGTCTGTTAAGCGTGACATAGCCCGTCCCGTCCTTTTTTTCGTATATGATCGTCTCGAAATCGCTCATTTCAGTTTTTTCTCTCTTGTCATTCCGTGCTTGACACGGAATCCAGATTGGTCCGACAGAGGCGGTTTCTGGATTCCCGCCTTCGCGGGAATGACGAAAAGGGTTGTGTATCCACTGATTACAGATAACCTCAAGTACTCTTCCCAGGGGGGCTTCGCCCCTCTTAAACTCCCCTCTTAGAATTTGCCAAGTAAGAGGGTTTTGTGTATTCCAAGTCCGCTCCTAATTATTCACCCTTGAAATCGGGAGTTCTTTTTTCAAGGAAGGCTTTAATACCTTCCGTTCTGTCGGCGGTGGTATGGAGCAGAAAGTAGAGGTCGGCTTCGAGGCGGAGTCCCTGCTCGAGGGTCAGGTCCATACCCTTATTTACCGCCTCTTTGACATATCTCAGGGAAATCGGGGCTTTGGTAGCTATACCCTGGACCAGCGTCTCCACCTCGGCTTTCAAGTCCTTTGCCGGAACCACCTTACTGACCAGCCCTATCTCAAACGCTTCCTGAGCGCTTATCGTTTCAGCGGTAAGAATTAACTCCAGGGCTTTACCCTTGCCGATAAGGCGGGGCAGCCGCTGCGTCCCGCCGTCAGACGGAATGACTCCGGAGGCTACCTGGTTTAGACCGAATTTTGCCGTGTCCGAGGCTAGCCTGATATCACAGCTCAGAGCCAGCTCAAGCCCGTAACCCAGCGCGTCACCGTTAACGGCGGCGATAACGGGACGGTCTATACCGGCTACGGAGGCGGCAACGTTCGACTTCAACTCGCTGCCTGCGCAGAAAGCCTTATCCCCGGCTCCGGTAATCACTACCACATAAATATCATCGTCCTGGTTTATGCCGGCGCAGATATCTTCCATCTCCCGGGCAAGCTGCCGGTCGATGATATTACCCGCACCGGGCCTGTTGAGGGTTACACGGGCAATGTGGCCTTCTTTCTCATACAGGACGGCGTTATCCGCCATATTTATGCTCTTCTCCTTATCAGAAAATATCAGACAAACCAGAAACTATATTAGCCAACCCTGATACCGCCGTCAAGGTTATAAGCCCTGACAAGCAAAACCCATAGCTACTCGAGGGTCAAGATACGGGCGCTTACCTCGCCGGAATCAATAGTAAGCAGGGCGACGGTACCCAGTTCCGGCACGTTATTTGGCCAGGTGGCGCTACCGGGGTTTACCAGGAGCACGCCTTTATAATTTTCTATCTCCGCCCGGTGAGTATGACCGTATACCACGACATCCGGAGGTCGGGAAGGAGTTTCAGTGATGCTTCTGGACGAAAAAATTTTCTCTCTCGGCACTATCAGCCCGTAAGCCGGTTTCTCATGCACCAGCCAGACAGTAGCTCCGGAAAGAGATAGGTTACGTTCTTTCACCATCCGGCTATCGCCACCCATGTCCGCCTCCATATCATCGTCGCCCCAGGCAGCTATTACCGGCGCTATGGTCTCCAGTTCATCCAGCGCCGAAGGCACCCAGATATCCCCTGCATGTAAAATGAGGTCGACTCCGCGGAAAACCGTATTTAGCTGAGAAGGAAGCTTCTCATCCAGCGTGGCGATATGGGTATCCGAAATCAGTCCGATTAACAATGTTCCCTACCTAATATAGACAATACCTTTGCAAACGTCAACCGCCGGAGCCTGAACGGCAGATGTCCCGCAGGCAGCAGTGACCGCATTGAGGACTTTTACGGCACACCTCCTTGCCAAGATGGACCAGCAGGGCATGGTACTGATTGAACAGGGCAGCATCGGCAGGCAGGTTATCCATGAAAAGCTTCTGATAGGCGGCGTAGTTATCGCCGTCCGGTCGAATGCCGATACGGACGATAATGCGGCGGGTATAGGCATCGATGACAAAAACAGGCTTATCAGCCACGTAAAGCATTATGGAATCCGCTGTTTCCTCACCGATACCCCAGACTGAAAGAAGCTGCTGGCGGAACAGGGCAGGGTTCAGGCTACGCAGCTTATCCGGGTCGTCCCGATAGCTCTCCCCCAGCCAGTCGACCAGCGCTTTCAGCTTCCTTGCCTTTACGTTGTAGTAAATAGAGGGGCGTATCAGGTGGGCAATTTCAGGCAGGCTCATCTTACGGAGAGCCGGCGGCGACATCGCTCCGGCTGCTTTCAGGTTATCTATCGCCTTTTCCACGTTTTGCCATGAGGCGGACTGGGTGAGGATAGCGCCGACCATTACCTCGAACGGCTCATCAGCCGGCCACCAGTTCTGGGGTCCGTAAGTATCCAGGAGCCTCCGGTAGATATCTCCCAGCAGCCTGCCTGTCGACGGTTTACCCATTCGACTCCCGGTCACTGTCTAACGAATCATATCCTCGGGCATACGGCTTGATGTCTATTACCGGGGAGCCGTCGAGGGCGTCCAGTCCCTTGACCGTCAGGACATTACCTTCACGCCGGAGCAATCTGACGGTCATTTTACCTATCGGGTTAGGTCTGCGAGGAGTCCGGGTGGCGAATAGACCTCTCAATGGATTATTTTTATCGCCCCTGGGGTGTATCTTCAAGCGGATAGTGTCATGTTTAAGGCGGTGCATCCAGTAGAGGACTATGATGCTGGAGTAATTCTCGAGACCGTCCAGCGCTTCGGTCAGGCTTTCGTCAATCACTATCTCGGATATTAGCTCCTGCCACCAGTCCCATCCTGCCGGCGTTTCTTTCGCCTCATTGCGGACGAAACCGATAGGCTTCAGACTCATAGCGGGTAGTTCTTCAGCCATATTTCACACCTGCGGTTTTATAATAGCATAATTTTTTACAGAGTATTTATATCAACCCCACCTTCTCAATAAAGTTGTTCGAAAGCTGTCATTCCGTGCTTGACACGGAATCCAGATAGGTCCGCCAGAAGTGGATACTGGATTCCCGCCTTCGCGGGAATGACAGGAAGATTTTAGTTCTGATATTTTAATATAACCTCAAGAAACGGGGGCTGACGCCCCTCTTACACACTCCGCTCTGAAACCAACTGTGTTCCGGTAACATGAAAAAATAAGCAGGGGTATAAACCCCTGCTTTATCGATTGAAATGTCTGCCGGTATTTAGCAGCCGGATTTTAACGCTTGGTGTACTGCTTGGCTTTGCGGGCGCGCCTGAGACCGGGCTTCTTCCTCTCTTTAGCACGGGCATCCCTGGTAAGCAGCCCGTTCTGGCGTAGTACCGGCTTGAGGCTTTCATCCGCCCTGACCAGGGCACGGGCAATACCGTGAGCGATGGCGCCGCTCTGTCCGGTTATGCCGCCGCCATTCACCTTCACCATCACGCTGTACTTGTCCATGGTCTCGGTAAGAACCAGAGGGCTGGCCACCACCTCGCGGTGAATAAGTCGGGGGAACACCTCTTCATACGGAGAGCCGTTTATAATAATGGCACCGCCGCCCGGCGAGATTCTCACCTGGGCTACGGAAGTCTTACGCCTGCCTGTCCCGGAATAGTAAGATTTTTTATCCAATTCATTACCCTTCCATTTACTCTTTCTGCTCTTCTTCCGCCAGGGAAGCTTCTATCTGAGACTTATGGGGGTGCTTATCACCCACGTATACCCGGAGCTTCTTTATAATTTTAGCTCCCAGCCGATTATGCGGTATCATGCCTTTCACGGCATGTTCAATCACCCGCTCAGGGTGAGTCTCCATCATTTTCTCCAGATTAACCGTCTTGAGCCCGCCGGGATACCCGGAATGCCGGTAATAGAGTTTCTGTTTGGTCTTATTACCGGTAACGCGGACTTTCTCGGCATTGATAATGACCACGTAATCGCCGGTGTCGAGGTGACGGGTAAAAATCGGCTTGTGCTTGCCCATGAGCAGGTTGGCTACCTGAGTGGCTAGCCTGCCCAGAACCTGGTCGGTAGCATCGATAAGATGCCATTTACGCTCGATATCGGATGCTTTTGTACTATAGGTTTTCAACATATTTATTCCTTGAAAGGAGTGTCATAGTTTACCCGCATAAGGCACAGCCCTCTAGCAGGAGCCGTTGGCCATGCCAGACCGGGTTTCTCCGCTTCCAGTATACTATAAAATTCGTCCCGGCTCATCTTACCCTGACCTACTTTTATCAGAGTCCCCACGGTATTACGTACCTGGTGCATCAGGAAAGAGTTAGCCACGATATTGAATACCGCCAGTTCTCCTTCCTTTTTCATCCCGACACGGTGAACAACCCGCACGGTACTCTTTTCCGCTGCCTCGGTGTTGTTAACGAACGAAGCAAAGTCATGCTCGCCGACAATAACCTGACAGGCCTCATTCATGGCTTTGATATTCAGAGGTCCGGTGAGAAGATAACAAAATCTTTCCCAGAGAGGCGACCTCGTCCTGTCATTAAGTATGTAATAATTATATTCACGGCTGACGGCATGCCGCCGGACATTAAAGGAATCTTTAGCTTTATGGGCGGATTTCACCGCAATATCTTTCGGTAAATAATAGTTCAGGGCATTCACAAAGGTTTTCAGAGGATGACGGGAAGTCGTACCAAAACTAACAACCTGTGCTTTAGCATGGACTCCGGAATCGGTCCGGCTTGCCGTTACCACCCGGATATTTTCTCCGGTAAGGTCCCATAACGCCCTTTCCAGTTCTCTCTGTATGGTAGGGAGGTTCGCCTGTAGCTGAAAACCGTGGTAACGGGTGCCTTCATATTCCACAACCAAAACAACTTTAGTGGTATCTGACCGGTCTACGACCTTTTTTTCTTCTTGATTTACACTGGTAGACACCATCACTTCACCAACTCAAGCTGAACCATGGCTGCGCCGTCACCTACTCTGCGTCCCAGTTTGGTGATACGGGTATAACCGCCGGAACGCGTGGCATATCTCTCAGCAAGCTCAGAAAAAATTTTTTCTGCTACCTTTTTATTATAAACAAAGCCAAGCGCCTGGCGGCGGGAGTGGAGTCCTCCACGCTTTCCCAGCGTAATCATCTTCTCCGCCATACCGCGTACCTGCTTCGCTCTGGCTTCCGTGGTAGTGATTTTCTCATAATCAAGCAGGTCGGTTACAAGATTTCGGTACATAGCTTTCCTGTAACCCGACGTCTTACCAGATTTACCCTCAACTGTTTTACGACCCATACATGTCCCTCTAGACTTAAATTTCCACCTCTTCGGACTCCAGAGATTCCTCTTCCTCGCCCTCCGTTTCGCTGGATATGAGAGAAAGTCCCAGAGTATCGAGACGTTCTTTTATCTCGCTGTTTGATTTCTCCCCGAAGTTACGCAGCGCCATCAGTTCTTTCTCTTCTTTGCTGACCAGCTCTCCCACCGTGGCGATACCGCCGCGTCTCAGACAATTCATTGTACGAACCGAGAGATTCAGTTGTTCCACAGGCATGTTATACAGCTCTTCAGGGATAGACAGCGGACTGGTTTCCGC
Source organism: uncultured Dehalococcoidales bacterium (assembly GCA_964499775.1). Lineage (GTDB taxonomy): Bacteria > Chloroflexota > Dehalococcoidia > Dehalococcoidales > UBA2162 > MGML01. The sequence continues at coordinate 20,345 of CAZCMK010000009.1, forward strand.
CTCTGCTTCTCCCTGGAGTGCTCTGGAGCAATTGACGAACGGCTGCAGTTGCTCCGCTAAAAGTTCGGCACCCTGGCTGACCGCATCAGCGGGTGAAATGGTACCATCGGACCATACTTCCAGGTAAAGCCGTTCGCGGCTTGTCTCCTGACCGATATAAATAGGCTGCACGGTGAAGTTGACCTTCCGGATAGGGCTGAATATGGCATCAATCGGAATCACTCCCAGCGGCAGAGTTTCCGTTGACTCCGCTTCTCTATAACCACTGGAGAGCTCCACATCGAACTCCACATACAGCTTTGCCTCGGGGCAGTCGAGCGTAACCAGGTACAGGTCAGGGTTGGCGATTTCAAAATCCGCCGATGGGTTTATATCGGCAGCAGTAATCGTCTTTTCGCCCTCGGCTTCCAGCACCAGTTTACCCGGATGGTCGGTAAGGGGTTTCAATCTCATTGCCTTAATATTCAGTATAAATTCCGTGGCGTCTTCCCTTACATAGGGAATGGTAGAGAACTCGTGCTGAATCCCCTCGATATTAACCCGGGTTACCGCCGCTCCCTGAAGCTGGCTGAGGAGGACTCGCCGCATGGTATTACCCAGAGTGACACCAAAACCCTTCTCCAGCGGTTCGGCGACAAACTTACCGTAATTCTCTTCACTTTCAATACATTCTACTTTAGGCACCACGAGGTGAGACAAAACACTACCTCCTTACCGCGAGTAATACTCAACCACTGCCTGTCCATCAAATTTGGCACCAATCTCATCCGGTGTGGGCATTGATATGACCTGTCCGACGAGTTTCTCCCTATCCAGGCTCAACCAGCCAGGGATGGATTTAGACTCGATATCTTCGAGCAACTGCTTGTAGTACTGGGTCTTTGTTTTGCTCTCCTTCCAGCCGATTGTGTCACCTTCTTTTATCAGACAGGAAGGTATATCGGTCTTACGCCCGTTAACCGTTATATGTCCGTGCTGAACAAGCTGCCGTGCCTGGGCACGCGAATCGCCGAATCCCAAACGATAGACTACGTTATCGAGTCGTCTCTCCAGCAACACCAGCAGGTTCTCGCCGGTAATACCCTGCTGCTTCGATGCCTGAGCAAAGGTCTTCCTGAACTGCCTCTCCAGAACACCGTAGCTATAGCGTACTTTCTGCTTTTCTATCAACTGCAGTCCGCGGTCGGAAATTCTGCGTCGACGGCCTGTGGGTTTCCTCCGTCTCTCCATGGCGCATTTCGGAGTAAGACACCTGCTGCCTTTCAGCATCAATTTCTCGCCGCAGCGCTGACACAACTTACAAACTGAATCAATATATCTTGCCATCTTCTTACCTTACACCCGTCTCTTTTTCGGAGGACGACAACCGTCATGCGGTATAGGACTCGTATCCGTAATACTGGTGATATAAAGACCCGAACTCTGGAGGGAACGAATAGCCGCTTCACGACCACTCCCCGGTCCCTTAACGTAAACGCCCACCTGCCTCAAGCCGTGCTCCATGGCTTTACGCGCCGCATCATGGGCCGCAAGCTGAGCGGCATAAGGAGTGCCCTTACGGGAGCCCTTAAATCCTGCCGTTCCCGAGCTTCCCCAGGCAATGACGTTCCCCTGGGGGTCGGTAAGGGTCACTATGGTATTATTGAAGGTGGAGCGTACGTAAGCTCTCCCGCTCGGGATGGACTTTCGTTCCCGCCTTCTGGGTCTGGTACGCCTTCTAGTTGTCATCTATTTCTCCTGTACGCACAAACATTACTTCTTGGCCACGCCGCGTCTCTTGCCCCTGCCGGCAACCGTCTTGCGCGTACCGCGCCTGGTACGGGCATTCGTACGCGTATTCTGCCCTCTAACCGGCAGGCCGTGCCGGTGCCTGCTGCCCCGGTAGCTGCCTATTTCTATGAGACGCTTGATATTAAGGTCTGTTTCTTTCCTGAGTTCACCCTCGACCGTATACTCACGGTCGATAATCTCACGAACACGATTAACCTCATCCTCGGTGAGGTCATCCGATTTAACATCGGCTTCGACTCCTGCCTGAGTCAGAATCCTGTGACTCAGAGCTGGGCCGATACCGTGAATACGCTGTAAAGCCACCCAAATCTGTTTGTCTCTGGGTATATCAATTCCGGCTATACGTGCCATCTAACGTCCCCCTTACCCGGCATCATCGGATGCCGACAAGTACTGTTTCCCGTTTATCCTTGCCTCTGTTTATGCTTGGGGTTACTGCAGATAACCCTGACAACCCCGCGGCGTTTTATCACCTTGCACTTTTCACATCTAACTTTTACCGAAGCTCTAACTTTCATGATAATCCTTTTTTAATACCTGTATATATAACTGTCTTTTACAGTGTGCTGTCAATAGTTATTTAAACCTGTATGTTATCCTCCCCCGGCTCAGGTCATAAGGAGACAGCTCCACAAGTACCCTGTCGCCGGTCAATATCCTTATATAATGCAATCTTATTTTACCCGATATGTGAGCCAGCACTTTGTGTCCGTTGGACAGCTCAACCCGGAACATTGCATTTGGTAAAGGTTCAACCACCACCCCTTCAACTTCAATTGTTTCCTTCTTGGGCATAATCTCCTTATTTACACGACGGTAAGCACCTCGGCTCCCGTATCCGTGATAGCAATAGTATTTTCGAAGTGCGCCGAAAGGCTACCGTCGCTTGTTCTAACCGTCCAGTTATCATCTTCGAGTCTGGTACGCCAGTCACCGATGTTCACCATCGGTTCGAGCGCAATGGTCATACCTTTTTTCAGCACCGGTCCCTGTCCCGGCGGACCGAAGTTCGGTATCTGGGGGTCCTCGTGCATATCACGACCGATGCCGTGGCCGGTGTACTCACGCACTACGGAATACCCTCTCGATTCGGCATACTCCTGGATGGCGGCTGAAATATCCCCCAGCCTTCCTCCGGCGTGAGCCGCACCGATACCGGCTTTCAGGGCACCCTCGGTAGACTCTATAAGCTTTCTGGCCTCCGGACTGACCTGCCCCACGCCGACCGTTATCGCAGCGTCACCCTGGAAGTCATTATAAATTACTCCAAAGTCTATAGATACTATATCTCCCTCGTTTAAAACACGCTCTCCGGGTATGCCGTGTACTATCTCGTCATTTACGGAGACACACACGCTGGCCGGATAACCTCGGTACCCTTTAAACGACGGTATTGCACCCAGTATTTCCGTTTCTTTTTCCGCAATAATATCCAGTTCCTTGGTTTTCATACCCGGTCTCACCTGTGATCCCAGTTCTTTCAGTACTTTAGCGACAATCCTGCCGGCCTGCCGCATAACCGCAATTTCTTCAGCGGATTTTATTATTATACCCATCGCTACCCGGAACGGGCAAACTCCTTTTCAAGAGATTCCAGTATCCTGTTCCCCACGTCATCCACACTTCCCTCTCCTTCTACCTCCAGCAGTTTATCCTGCCGTTTATAATAATCAATCAGCGAAGCAGTCTCATTAAAATAGACATCGAGTCTCTTTTTAATCGTCTCAACGGTATCGTCGGCACGCTGGTACAGCTCGCCGCCGCACTTATCACACTTCCCCGCCACCCTGGGAGGTGAATTCACCTCATGATAGGGGGTCTGGCACTGGCGGCATATCCAGCGTCCGCTGAGCCGCTTCAGCAGTTCTTCTTCCGAGACCTTAATATAAACCACCTTATTTACAGCCTTACTCTGGTCTTCCAGAGCCTCGTCCAGGGCTTGAGCCTGTTTCAGGTTCCTGGGGAATCCGTCGAAGATTACCCCTCTTTCACAATCGGGCTCCGATATACGCTCCAGGACCATCCGTATCGTTATTTCGTCCGGGACCAGCGCTCCTTTTTCCATATAAGACCTGGCTGCTACAGCCAGCTCCGTCTCCTGTTCCTGCACCTGCCGGAACAGGTCGCCGGTGGCGACGTGCGCCAGTTTCAATTCCTGAGCCACTCTCGCCGACTGAGTGCCCTTGCCGGCGCCCGGCGCTCCCAGGAACACAATATAAACGCTGCCGCTGCTCAATTTCTCCCGAAACTCCTATTTAATAAACCCTTCATAGCGCCGCATCACAAGCTGCGCTTCCATCTGTTTCATCGTATCCAGAACCACGCCGACTACAATCAGCAATCCCATACTGGAAAGCTGTATTACCTGGACATCGGTAATCTCCCGCGACAGGAACGGTATAATAGCCACAAGCGCCAGGAATAGTGCCCCCGCCCAGGTTATGCGGGAAATCACACTATTTAAATAATCGGAGGTGAACTTCCCGGGCCGGATTCCGGGCACAAATCCACCCTGTCGCTGCAATGTGCCGGCAAGGTCCTGCTGCTGGAAAATCACCATCGTATAGAAGAAGGCAAACGCAATAACCAGCACGAAATATATTCCCCAGTAAAACAAGCCCTCGGGCATAGCCGCATCCGGTCTGAACAGGGTCACGACGGTATTGGCAAAATTAGGGTCGGTCTCCGGACCGGCAAAGTAACTGGCTATAACCCCGGGGAACAGCACCAGTGACATGGCGAAGATAAGTGGTATCATCCCGGCAGTGTTTACCCTCAGAGGGATGTGGGTCGAACCCGCCTGCTTATACATGCGGTTACCGCGGTAAACGGTACGGGCATACTGCACCGGAATACGCCGGTGCGCCTCCGTGAATATCACAATCAATACAACGGTTGCCAGGGCAATGAGAATATAGGCAACCAATCCGCCGACCTGTCCTTGCTGCCCAACAAGCATACCGCTACCAACCATCCCCCAGTATCCGGCGACAATACCGCCGAAGATAATTATGGATATTCCGTTTCCTATACCGTATTCGGTAATAAGCTCACCCAGCCAGACAAGAAATATCGTGCCGGCTATCAGTGACGCAACCATTGCCACCATCGGCAGGACGGCGGTACTTTCAAGCACCGGCGGGTCTGCCCGTTGCAGCAGGACTATCTGCCCGTAACCGGCAAATCCGGCGATAGGAATGGTCAGCCAGTGAGTAATCCGGTTTATCCTGTCTCTGCCGGATTCTCCTTCCTGGGCCATAGCCTGCAGGCGGGGGATGACCGGTGTCATCAGCGTCATGATAATAGAAGCCGTTATATAGGGATAGACTCCCATCGCCGCCACACTGAAACTTTTCATGGCACCACCACTGAACATATCGAGCATGCCCAGCAGGGCGTTCTGCTCGAACAGCGTTGAAAGTGCTCCCGAGTCTACTCCGGGCAGGGGAATGTGGGCTACAAAGCGGAACACCACCAGAATGCCGAAGGTAAATAGGATGCGACGCCTCAAGTCCGGCAGGCGGAAGGCATCAATCATCGCCTGCATAAGTCTTGGCCTAGTCTGCCTCTGCCGCAAACCCTACCTCCTCAGCTTTACCTCCTGCCGCTTCAATCTTGGTCTTTGCGGCAGTGGAAAACTTGTGTGCCTTTACCGTGAGAGCACGGTCGATCTCGCCCGCAGCCAGAACCTTTACCGGGTTCTTGAGCGATTTCACAAGTCCGGCAGCCAGCATTTTTTCCAGCGTTACCTCATCGCCGGATTCAAAGGCGTTAAGCCTGCTTAAATTGACAACACTGTATTCTGTCCTGAAGATGTTGGTAAAGCCGCGTTTGCGCGGCAGACGTTCGATTATCGGAAGCTGCCCGCCTTCGAAGCCCGGCCGCATCCTGAAACCGGCGCGTGACTTCTGTCCTTTTACGCCGCGTCCCGAATATGTGCCGTGTCCGCTGCCGTTGCCCCGACCCACTCTTTTCCTGTTTTTCTTGGAGCGGGGAGCTGGTGATAACGTATCAAGCCTCATCGGGATTTACCTCCACCTTGACCAGATGTCTTACCTTGTTGACCATACCCCGAATAGCGGCTGTATCGTCATGGGTAACGCATTGATTCAGCCTGTGAAAACCTAGAGCCCTGATGGTCCTCTTCTGAGACTGACTATAGCCTATACCGCTTTTAATGAGAGTAATGTTTATCTTGGTCATTTTTACTTAATTAATCCTCTTCGGTGAGCTCCGGTAAAGGAACCTCCTCCTCGGGAGGCTTCACATCGGGTTCTATCGGTAATCCTTTCCGTTTAGCCACAACCAGCTTCGGGTCTTTAAGTCCGCGAAGAGCAAGCATCGTTGCTTTGGCTACGTTAATATGATTGGTACTGCCCAGAGATTTGGTCAGGATATCCTTTATCCCGACCGCCTCGAGCACCGCCCGGACACTGCCGCCGGCAATGATGCCGGTACCCGGCGAGGCGGGTTTCAGCATAACCCTGGCGGCACCGTACTTGACCGTCGTCTGGTAAGGAATGGTAGTTCCGGTCAGCGGCACTTTAATCAGGTTCCTCCTGGCAACGGCATTAGCCTTGTTTATCGCCAGGGGCACCTCATTGGCTTTACCAAGACCGATACCCACGTGTCCGTTGCCGTCGCCGGTGACAACCAGGGCGCTGAAGCTGAGGCGCTTTCCGCCTTTCATCACCTTGGCTACCCGGTTAATATTTATCAGCTTATCGGTCAGCGTAAGTTCTGCCGGGTCTATCGTGTTCAAACGTTCCTGCATCTTCTAAAATGACTCCCTTAAAACTTCAGTCCCTCCTGGCGAGCCGCTTCCGCCAGCGCTTTCACTCTGCCGTGATATTTATATCCGCCGCGGTCGAAAGCCACCTTCTCTATACCTTTGCTCATCGTCCGTTTGGCTACCAGCGTACCGACCAGCTCGGACTTGCCGGTTTTGGTCTTGCCGTTGGTGGCACTTTTTATCTCGGCATCCAGAGTCGAAGCTGAAGCGAGCGTATGCCCCTGTGTATCATCAATCACCTGAGCATAGATATGGTTCGGGCTGCGGAATACACACAGCCGGGGAACATCAGGAGTCCCTTTCACCTTGGCTCTTACTCTGGCATGTCTTCTGTGTCTGGCTTCCACGCGGGTCTCTTTTGCCATCCTATTCTCTCCTGCCTATAGCCTTACCCGCCTTGCCTGCTTTCAGGCGAACCGTTTCACCGGCATATCTGATACCCTTACCTTTATAGGCATCGGGCGGGCGGATAGCCCTTATTCTGGCAGCCATTTCACCGACAATTTCCTTATTGATACCCTGAACCGTAATTCGATTGCCTCTCTCCACATCGAGAGTGATACCCGGCATAGGTTCGACTTCCACCATATGAGAGAAGCCGATACGTAGTACCAGCTTGTCCCCCGATTTTTCAGCCCGGTAGCCAACGCCGACTATCTCAAGCACTTTCTCGAAGCCCCTAGTAACTCCCTCCACCATATTGGCAACGAGGCTCCGCGTGAGGCCGTGCATGGAGCGGTGTTCCCTGCCATCGGTGGGGCGCGTAACCGTCAGGGTGTTATCCTCCAGCGTGATAATCATATCCCTGTTCACGAGGCGTTTAAGCTCGCCCCTGGGCCCCTTCACGGCGACCTCTCCATCTTTTATATCCACCGTTACGCCCTGCGGAACGGCTATCGGCATCTGTCCTACTCTAGACATAGGTACTGCTCCCCGGTCTCCTTATATCACGTAGCATAATAGCTCCCCACCGATTCCCTGTCGCCAGGCATGCTGTCCTGTCATTACACCCCTGGAGGTGGACAGGATTGCTATACCAAGGCCACCGGCTATCCGCGGGATTTCCTTCTGGCCGGCGTATACCCTCAGGCCGGGTTTGCTTACCCGCTCCAGTCCGGTAATCATCGGCTCGTTATCCTCGTCATACCTCAACTGAATCTTTATGTTCTGGTGCGTTTTGCCTTTTTGCACCTCGTATTCAGTAATAAAACCTTCCTCTTTAAGGATTCTGGCAATAGCCACCTTCATTTTCGAGGACGGTATAAGCACCGATTCATGCCTTACCATAACGGCATTGCGTATTCTGGTCAGCATATCCGCTATCGGGTCGGTGACAGTCACTCTTCCTCCTTCAGACTATCTTTCATAATTAGCCTTTTATTATCCACATATTTTTCAATCCGATTACCAGCTCGATTTCCTCACGCCGGGTATCTGCCCGGTCAGGGCGAGCTTGCGAAAACAAATACGGCACAGGCCGAATTTACGCATGTAGGCACGCGGCCGACCGCATACATGGCACCTGTTATGCTGCTGTACCTTGTATCTGGACGGGCGTTTCCACTTCGCAATTTCAGATTTTTTCGCCATTATTACTCCGTTTACTCAGGTTCGAAAGGCATACCGAGCAACTCCAGAAGCTGCCTTCCCTCCTCGTCCGTTTCAGCCGTGGTGACCATAGAAACTTCCAGTCCTCTTACCTTATCTATCTTATCGTAATCGATTTCCGGAAAAACCGTCTGCTCTCTGAAAGCCAGGGTATAGTTTCCACGACCGTCAAAGGAGTTCCTGGGTACGCCCTGAAACTCGCGAATACGGCATAACACCGTATTGAACAGCTTGTCCAGAAAGTCGTACATACGCTCTCCGCGCAAGGTCACTTTAAGCCCTATGGTCATGCCTTCCCTCAATCTGAAGGCGGCTATGGACTTCTTGGCGCGGGTGGTCACCGGGTGCTGACCCGTAATCGTAGCCAGGTCTTCCTCGGCGGCTTCGAGAGCTTTTGCATTCTGAATCGCTTCTCCCACGCCGATATTGAGCACCACCTTTTCCAGGCGGGGTACTTCCATAACGTTCTTATACCCGCCGCGCTCCATCAGCGCCGGAGTGACCTCGTTTTTTAATTTTTCCTTCAAGCGTGCCAACTAATCAATCACCTCATGACAGGAACTGCAAACCCGGACTTTCTTGCCGGCTTCCAGTTTCTTGAAGCCAACCCGGACAGCACGATTACATTTACTGCACATCAGCAGGACATCCGAGACATTAATCGGCTCCTCTCGTTCAATAATGCCTGCCTGCCGTACCTGCCCCGTGGCTCTGGTATGTCTTTTCACGAAATTTATGCTTTCTATCAGTATCCTGCCGGTCTTGGGGTAAGCAAAGCGTACCTTACCTTTCTTTCCCCTGTCCTTTCCCGCTATTACCAGCACATAATCATTTTTTCTAATCTTCATAATTATAGAACCTCGGGCGCCAGCGATATTATTTTAGTGAAATTTTTCTCTCTCATCTCCCTGGCTACCGGCCCGAATATACGGGTCCCCCTGGGATTATTCTTATCAGTCAGTATAACGGCGGCGTTTTCATCGAACCTGATAGAAGAACCGTCGGGACGGCGGTAGGGCTGAACAGTGCGGATAATCACCGCCCTGACCACTTCTCCTTTTTTAACCGCGCCGCCGGGAATCGCCCGCTTAACCGAAGCCGTGATAATATCACCGACCCGGGCGTATTTCTTACCGGTACCACCCAGTATGCCAATACACATAATCTGCCTGGCACCGGTGTTATCTGCTACTTTAAGTCTGGAATTAGTCTGAATCATCCTTTTCTATCCTCAACCGCTTTTCAGGAAACCTCATCCGGTTTAACCTCTACCGCTTCCTTCCTCGATATAATCTCGCTAACGCGCCACCGCTTCTCTCTGGAGAGAGGCCGTGTCTCTATGATTCGTACTACATCGCCTTCCGCACACTCATTCTTTCCATCATGAGCTTTATACTTGACTGCTCTTCTGATGGTCTTCCGGTAGAGCGGGTGACGTTTTTGTGTATCCACCGCTACGACGACGGTCTTATCCATCTTATTGCTTAATACACGACCTATACGCGTTTTTTGCCTTTTTTCCATATCTCACCTTACCGGCTTATATCCAGTTCTCTCTCCCTTTTTATAGTCTCCAGCCTGGCAATCTCTTTCTTTACTCTCCGGACCTCCTGATGGTTTACAAGCTGCCTGGTAGACAACCGAAAGCGAAGGTCGAAGAGCTCTTTATGAGATGCTTCAAGCTGTTTTTCCAAGTCTCCGGGGCTTAACGCCCTGATTTCCTCGATATTCAATCCAGGTTATTCTCCCGCCGAACTTCCGTCGCCAGCAGCAACGCCGGCTTCTCTGGTAATAAATTTCGTTCTTATAGGTAGTTTATGTGAGGCGAGGCGCATCGCTTCTTTTGCCACATCCTCGGCAACTCCTGTCATTTCGAATAAAATCCTTCCAGGTTTGACTACAGCTACCCAATGGTCGGGAGCACCCTTTCCCGAACCCATACGGGTCTCCGCCGCTTTTTTGGTGATGGGTTTATCGGGAAAAACACGTATCCAGACATTTCCGCCACGACGTACATGCCGGGTAATAGCACGGCGCGCCGCCTCAATCTGCCGGGCAGTCAGCCAGGCAGACTCCTGCGCCTGTAAGCCATAATCACCGAATGCAATCGTGCTCCCGGAGTTAGCCTTACCACGGCGCCGGCCTTTCTGAACCTTGCGATATTTTACTCGTTTAGGTTGCAGCACTGCTCTCCCCTTCTTCTTCGGTCGGTGCTTCCTC